>JAJYTI010000042.1 GCA_021793135.1 Bacteroidota bacterium | reverse complement strand
TCTAGAAATTATATTCTGGGTTTGATTTAAGCCATGCTTTAACTTCGGTAAGTATGACTATTAATGGACCGGCACCAATGCTGCTTGGTTTCTTTATGAATGCTGCAATTGATCAGAATTGTGAGAAGTATATTAAAGAAAATGGTTTAGAAGCAAAGGTAGAAGCAAAAATTAAAGCAATCTACAAGAATAAAGGTGTGGAAAGACCTAAATATCATGGAGAACTACCAGAAGGTAATGATGGTTTAGGACTTATGTTACTTGGTGTAACAGGCGATCAAGTACTTCCTAAAGAGGTGTATGATAAGATTAAAGCAGAAACATTATCTCTAGTTAGAGGTACTGTTCAAGCGGATATCTTAAAAGAAGATCAGGCACAAAACACATGTATTTTCTCTACAGAATTTGCGCTTAGATTAATGGGAGACGTTCAGGAATACTTTATTGAAAAGAAAGTAAGAAACTTCTATTCAGTTTCTATTTCTGGATATCATATTGCTGAAGCAGGAGCAAACCCAATTACACAATTAGCATTCACACTTGCTAACGGATTTACTTATGTAGAGTATTACTTAAGTAGAGGGATGGATATTAATGCATTTGGACCAAACTTATCTTTCTTCTTTAGTAATGGTATCGACCCAGAGTATTCAGTAATTGGTAGAGTAGCAAGAAGAATTTGGGCAAAAGCATTAAAATATAAATATGATGCTAATTCTCGTGCACAGATGTTGAAATATCATATTCAAACTTCTGGAAGATCGTTACACGCACAGGAAATTGACTTCAATGATATCCGTACTACACTACAGGCTTTATATGCTATTTATGATAACTGTAACTCCCTTCATACCAATGCTTATGATGAGGCGATTACTACTCCTACAGAAGAAAGCGTACGTCGTGCAATGGCAATCCAATTGATTATTAATAAGGAATTAGGATTAGCTAAAAACGAAAACCCTATTCAAGGTGCTTTTATTATTGAAGAGCTTACCGATCTTGTAGAAGAAGCAGTATTAACCGAATTCGATCGAATAACCGAAAGAGGTGGGGTTCTTGGAGCGATGGAGACTATGTACCAGCGTAGTAAAATTCAAGAAGAAAGTTTGTATTACGAAACTTTAAAGCATACAGGTGAGTTCCCTATTATTGGTGTAAACACATTCTTAAGTAGTAAAGGATCTCCAACAGTTTTGCCTAGTGAAGTAATTAGAGCTACGGAAGAGGAGAAGCAAGCACAAATTACTACTTTAGAGAATTTGCATAAAGTATATGAGAATGAATCTAGTGAAGCTTTAAAGCGTATTCAAGAAAAAGCAATTCAAAATGAAAATATTTTTGAAGAACTTATGGAAGCATCTAAGGTTTGTTCACTAGGACAGCTTACCGATGCATTGTTTGAAGTAGGTGGGCAGTATCGTAGAAATATGTAATACTTATAATTATATATCATTAAAAAAACCCTGAACTATAAAGTTCAGGGTTTTTTAATAAGTTTTTTTAAAATTACAGAGTCATCATCCATTTTCTCTGTAAAACTCTAAAACGACGGACTTCATATTTTAAGAGCCGTATAAACTCTTGACCATTATCCGCATTTTGTTCCAATCGTTCGCAGTTTTTATGCAATCGATAGGTCCATTTCTCTATCGCCGTTAAATACTTATCTCTTTTTTCAGATAAAACTTCCTTCTCTGCTTCTAGAATAGAGTCTCCTAAAAAGTTAGAGTGCAAGATGATATCCCCTGTAAGGTAGATTGCAGGGTTCTCTTGTCCTTCATGTGTCAAAGAAGCCATATCATAATTTAAATATTTAGAAATGTTTCTTGATAAAGATAGAATTTCTAAAGCTTTAATGTAAATAGGCGATTTTGAATAAGCATTATTAGTTTGCATAGTTCTTTAAAGAAGCTAAGTGTTAGACTTAATCAAAAGTAATTAGAATTGAACGGAAAATACAATCGATTTTAAGGCATAAAGTTAAATTAGCCTTATATTGTAAGATAAATTAAATGAAAAGTTTAAATATGAAAGTAGATGATCTTAGTTGGAGAATTTTAGATTGCTTGCAAGAAAATGCTCGAATGAGTAATGCAGAGATAGGTAGACGTATTGGAATTAGTTCGCCAGCTGTTGCAGATAGAATAAGGAAAATGGAAGATTTAGGTATTATTCAAGGTTATAAATCTATTATATCACCTATAGAAACAGGGCTCCAATTACGAGCTATAATTACTATTCGTGCGTTTATGGGAAAACTCCGTCCATTTTTAGAGAAAGTAAAAACCTTTGATGAGGTACTCAATTGTTATCGAATTACAGGAAATGAAAATATAGTTATGGAAGTAGTTTTTAAGGATCAGAAACATTTAGAGTCTTTTATAGACCAGATAATTATTTATGGAGAAAGTAAAACACAAATTGTTTTGTCTCATGTAGTAAATCACGCACCGATAAAACAAAGTTTGATGGAATAATAAATAAGAATTGTTATAGCCGTTGTGCAATTGCTATCCCAATACCTGTTAATAATATACCGATTAGCAGTGAAGCACTCAAATAGACACCCAATGTGCTCCATTCTTCTGCTTTCCATAAATTATAAGATTCTAAGCTAAAAGTGGAGAAGGTAGTAAAACCCCCACAAAATCCAGTAACAAGAAATAAAGACAATCCGTTGCTCGTTTGGTGTTTTAATTGATAGCCAATTAAAACACCAATAAGCAATGCTCCTATGACATTCGCCAAGAAAGTAGCTTTGGGGAATAGATGGTTTTGATTGGAGAAATAAAGACTTATTCCATATCGTAATATACTTCCCATACCACCACCTAGAAATACCAAGGCTACTTGTTTCATGGAATTTTTAATGTTTCAGGTTCGTATGCAGGAATATATAATTCTGTTAACCATTCTGCTGGATTTACAGGTTGTTCTTTAAAGTTTGGCCACTTTATAATAATACCATCGTCTAAAGAGTATTCTAATCGTTGCTTATCCAAGTATTCTAATCCTAATTCTAAGGTCTCTTCCCAGAATTTATAATTTCCTTTTAAGGTAGTTTTTAATGTAGGACGTTCTTCAAATGTACCGATAACCATTTCTGGATTATCTAAATCCAATTCATATTCATCTGGTAATGGTAATGCAACAGAAAATAAAAAATTACGATTATTGTTCTCGCGTTTATGAATTATAATCTCTGGAACACCTTTTATAGGAATACCATATTTTTCTGTGTAATCATACAATTCATTTATTTTTTGTGTAGCAGTAGAAATGAAGTTTGCTTTATTACTAGCTGTAGCAGTGTGAATATAGTTTCTTTCTGGTAGCTCTGTAAGTCCAACTATTTCGGAGTTATGTTCGTTCATCTTATCATTCAAGATAGAATCCAATGTATTCAAGCTAGAAATAAATAAATCTGTTTCAGAGTTGATATATTTGTCTCCTTTTCCAAGTCTTGCAGAAACTTTCTGCCAAAAAGACAACGTAACTTCCGATTCCCAATTTACAGTGGTTTCTTTATTTTTATTTTCTTTAAGACCAATTTTATTATGTTGGTTCATTATTCCAGAACTCGTTTGAATTTCTGCATCGAATTCCAAAGTTTTATAGGGAATGTTTTTAGTAAATTCTATTCTTCCTTTTTCGTACATCTCGTTATTGCTAGCCCATTCTAGAACTTTAGATTCATTATGCAGACTAGTTGTTGGGTCTTCGGTCCAACGTTTATGCCAGTTTTCCCAATTTTCCCAATTTTTTAAAGCGTCGTACACCATTTCTTGTGGTGCAGATACTGTTTTAACTTCAGATGTTGTGTAGACTCCTTCGTCAGTACTTATAAGTATAGCACCTCCGATTCCAAGTAAGAGAATTAAATAGATTACGTATTTTAATAATTTCATATTATTATTTTTTTCTTTAAGCTGCTAGTATTATGGAAATTTAATATTTATTTACCTTTGTCAAAATTAAAAAGATATAAAATGAATAAGAAATTCCTATTAGCTTTATTATTAAGCGGTAGCGTCTTGTTATCTTGTGTTGATAATTCACACAAAGATACGGAAGCTAATGCAAAAGTAGAAGCCGAACAATCAAAAGAAAACACTAATACTTTTGTAGAGACCTTTGGTGATTTACAAATCTTACGTTATGAAGTCCCAGGATGGGAGGAACTAAGCCTAAAAGAACAAAAGCTAGTTTACTATTTAGCAGAGGCAGGGATGCATGGTCGAGATATTATCTGGGATCAAAATTATCGTCATAACCTAGCTATTCGTCATGCTTTGGAAAATATCTACACGAATTTCGATGGCGATAAAAGTACTGAAGATTGGAAGAATTTTGAGGTTTACTTAAAAAGAGTTTGGTTTTCAAATGGAATTCATCATCATTACAGTGCGTCAAAAATTAAGCCTGATTTTAATCAAGAGTATTTAAACGAGCTGTTAGAAAGTACAAATACAGAGTTAGATCAAGCAATTGTAGAAGTTATTTTTAATGACGAGGATAGTAAGCGCACCAATCTTTCTAAAGATGCAGATATAGTTTTACATAGTGCAGTAAACTATTATGGAGAAGATGTAACAGAAGCAGAGGCGATAGCATTCTACGATGCAATAAAAACCGATGCAAAGAGACCATTTGAAAAAGGATTGAATAGCAAGCTTGTAAAAGAAAACGGAAAGTTAGTAGAGAAAGTTTGGAAAAGTGGAGGAATGTATGGAGAAGCTATTGATAAAGTTATTGAATGGCTAGAGAAAGCTATCGAAGTAGCAGAAAATCAAGAGCAAGTAGATGCGTTGGAACTTCTTATTGAATATTATAAAACTGGAGACTTAGAAACTTGGGATAAATATGCTATTGCTTGGTTAAAAGCCGAGGGAAACATCGATTGGCATAATGGATTTATCGAAGTATATAATGATCCTAAAGGGCATAAAGGAGCATATGAGAGCGTAGTGCAAATAAAAGACTTTGATATGTCTTCTAAAATGGATGTTTTATCTAAAGAGGCACAATGGTTTGAAGATAACTCTCCATTACAAGAAGAACATAAAAAAGAAAGCGTTACAGGCGTAAGCTATAAAACGGTTGTTGTAGCTAGTGAAGCAGGTGATTCTAGTCCTAGTACTCCAATCGGTGTAAACTTACCAAACAACAACTGGATACGTCAAGAACATGGCAGTAAGTCTGTTTCCTTAGGAAATATTATAGATGCTTATAGTCACGCTGGTGGAAGCGAACGTATTAAAGAGTTTGCTTATTCCGATGAAGAAGCAGAGTTAAGTATTAAATACGGAGAGATTGCAGACAATTTACATACTGCATTGCATGAGGTTGTAGGACACGCTTCTGGGCAAATTAATGAAGGTGTAGGTACACCACGTGAAACTTTAAGAAGTTATGCATCTACAATAGAAGAAGGACGTGCAGACTTATTTGGACTTTATTATCTATACGATTCTAAATTGCAAGAATTAGGTCTTGTAGATGATTGGGAAAAAGTTGGGAAAGCTGCATATAACGATTACATCCGTAATGGATTAATGACACAATTAGTTCGTATAGACCTTGGTGATGATATAGAAGAAGCACATATGCGCAATCGTCAATGGGTGAGTAAATGGGCATACGAAAATGGAAAAGAAGACAATGTAATCGAAAAAGTAGTAGAAGATGGCAAAACGTATTTTGTGATTCGTGATTATGATAAGTTACGTGAATTGTTTGGCCAGTTATTACGTGAAACACAACGTATGACTTCGGAAGGAGATTACCAAGCTGCTAAAAATCTTGTAGAAGATTATGGAGTAACTGTAGATCAAGATATTCATAAGGAAGTATTGGAGCGTAATTCTAAATTTAAATCAGCTCCATATAGTGGATTTGTGAATCCATATATCGAACCTATTACAGATGATGAAGGGGAGATTACTGGATTTGAATTGGTTCAACCTAAAGATTTTGCAGAGCAAATGTTAGAGTATGCAAAACGTTATAGCAATCTACCTATAGAAAATTAAGCTTGTTAAGCTATTATAATAAAAAGAAAGTCCTAATGGAAACCATTAGGACTTTCTTTTTTAATATTAAATGAGAATTAAAAAGTAGCCATTCTAAATAGAACAGCTACTTTATATTATATACTAAATGTGTCTATTGATACGCTTTAAGACTGGTTTTTAGAACTAATAAAAGCACTATAAATATAATAAATCCTAAAAGCACCCAAATAGAACCTTTGTAATGCTTGTTGTGCATAGGTTTATCTTTTTTATATAAGAAAAACATTGCAACAACGAAGACAACAAAAGAGATTGCCGCAAAGATTATTTGGTTTGTTGTAAACATCGTATCTAGGTTATTTTACTTCTACTCTCCAGTTATAAGTGTCCTCACACTTATTATACTGAATATCCATAATCTTCTGTTTTAAGATGTTGCTATACTTCTTTTCTTCTTCGATTTTTGGAAGTTTATATTCTATACCTTTATAACTAATTGCCGATACAGGACTAATTACTGCTGCAGTTCCCGAACCAAAAATTTCTTTTAATTCTCCTTTTTCCGAAGCTTCAGTTATTTCATCTATGCTGATGCGACGAACTTCAACGGGAATATCTAATTCTTCAGCAATTTTTATAAGACTTTTACGCGTTACACCATCTAATATGCGCTCACTAGTAGGAGCAGTGATTAATGTATCATTAATTCGGAAGAATACATTCATCGTACCTGCTTCTTCTAAATATTTATGTTCTCTAGAATCGGTCCATACTACTTGTTGGAATCCTCGTTCTGCAGCCAAATTAGTTGGGTAGAATTGTGCAGCGTAGTTACCTGCTGCTTTTGCAGCACCAACACCACCATCGGCAGCACGGCTATATTTTTCTGCTACTTCTACTTTTACTTCACCAGAGAAATAAGATTGTACTGGAGATAAAAGGATGATTACTTTATATTGGTCTGATGGACTTGCTAGTACTCCAGATTGAGTTGCAATTGCAAAAGGACGAATATATAATGCATTACCAAAACCTGGTTTAACCCATTCTCTATCTAAATTTATTAGCTTTTTTAAAGCCTCTAGAAATAAATCTTCTGGAAATTCTGGCATTGCCAAACGAACAGCAGACTTATTAAAACGTTTAATGTTTTCTTGTGGGCGGAACATAAAGATTTTACCTTCATCATCTTTAAATGCTTTCATCCCCTCAAAAATAGCTTGTCCGTAATGAAAAACTTTTGCTGCAGGCGATATAGAAATATCTCCATATGGAGTAATCTTTGGGTTTTCCCATTTGCCATTAATATAATCACAAGTGAACATGTGATCAGTGAAGTTTGCACCAAAAATAAGGTTTTCAAAGTCTACTTGATCTATTTTAGAAGTAGACGCGGTATCAATTTTAATCGTATATTCGGATAAGCTCATAATAATATTAAATTAGGTTGAGCAAAAATAAGCAAAATAACGCGCTTTAGAAACAATATTTATTTATAACATTGCAATAATTTCGGCGGTTATTGTCTATTTTTTTCTTTTTTGATAATTAATGTCAATTTAAGCTTGTTACAAAGCAACTAACTCGGTAAATTACAATTCATTATCCTATACTTAATTTGAGACATAGAAATTAAATACAATTATTCGATTTGAAAAAAGAGCTTTTAAAAACAGGCGATGGTTCTACTACCTTACACCTTCCTCAATGGAATGAACAATATCATTCTAAACATGGTGCTATTCAAGAAGCTTTACATGTATTTATAAAACATGGACTTCAGTATGTGTGTAATCCAAATCTTAATAAACCCCTGTCGATACTTGAAATTGGATTTGGAACAGGATTAAATGCACTTTTAACTTATATTTCTTCTAAGGAAATAGATAATCTATCTATAGACTATACTGGATTAGAAGCTTATCCTGTAGCTATGGAAGAAATCGATAATTTGAACTTTTCTGAGCAGTTAAATATGGATAATAAGGTGTATACTAAATTGCATAGTTCTGCTTGGGAGCAAAGAGAAAAGATATCCGATACTTTTTATTTAACTAAGAAAAATATTCGGTTTGAAGACTTTCAAGAATCCGAAAAGTTTCATTTAATTTATTTTGACGCTTTCGGACCAAGAGTACAACCAGAATTGTGGGAGAAACCTATTTTTCAGCAAATGTATCTAGCCCTTAAACCAAATGGTGTATTAGTAACTTATTCAGCAAAAGGAGCAGTGCGCAGAACCATGCAGGAAGTTGGTTTTACAGTAGAACGCTTGCCTGGTCCTCCAGGAAAAAGAGAGATGTTAAGAGCTATTAAGATTGGCTAGTAAGCTGCCAATCTTGCGTTAACAAATATGCATTTCAAGAGCTTTTTTGGTATTTTTACCAAAAAATAAAAGGTATGCACATACTTATAGCAGGAGCAACAGGATTAATTGGAAAAGAGCTGGTAGCTTTATGTCACGAAGAAGGTATTAAGGTGCATTATCTTACCACTTCCAAATCTAAGATTCAAGATTTTAATAATTATAAAGGGTTTTATTGGAACCCAAAAGAAGGTGTTATCGATGTAAAAGCTTTTGAAGATGTTACAGCGATAATTAATTTGGCTGGAATGAATGTTTCTAATCGTTGGACACCATCTAATAGAAAAGAAATTTATAACAGTCGTATCGATTCAACTAATTTAATTTTTCAAACTCTTCGTGATCATTCAAATCAAGTAACACATTATGTATCTGCAAGTGCTGTAGGAATCTATCCGCCATCTTACACCGAGATGTATACTGAAGAAAATCTCGAAGTAGATCATTCCTTTTTAGGGAAAGTAGTGCAAGATTGGGAAGCAGCAGCCAATAGATTTACTGAATTGGGTATACGAGTAGCAACTATTCGTACTGGTGTGGTGTTGGATAGGGAGGAAGGTGCTTTCCCGAAATTAGTAAAACCTATAAAGATGGGAATTGGTTCTCCTTTAGGCAATGGAAAACAATGGATGTCATGGATACATATAAAGGACATAGCGTCTATATATATGCATTGCGTTAAGGAAGGAGTGCAAGGTGTAATTAATGCGGTAGCACCAAGTCCAGTGACTAATTCTTATATGACCAAACGTATAGCCGAGCATCTTAATAAACAACTTTGGGCACCAAAAGTTCCAAGATTTATATTGCGTATTGTATTAGGTAGAATGGCAACGTTGGCAATAGATGGTCAACTTGTTTATTCCGATAGATTAAAAAAACAAGGTTTTGAGTTTGAGTATGTAAATGTAGATGCAGCTATTAAAGATTTACTTAAAGAAGCTGTTTCGTAAGTAAATAATAGATTTTCGATTGCTTTCCGAATTCACGTCCGATAATGTAATGGATTAATTGTAGAATTTTAACAGAATACTATAATGTATTTGTTAGTCTTAAGAGAATTAAAAAGTTGTTTTTGAGGAGAAAAAAGAGTTTAGGTCTAAACGATATACTACTAATATAAAAGAGTTAATATAAATTAACTGTATTCTAGAGTTTTAAAGGATAGGTTTAACATCATATAGCAATTAGAAAGAATGAAAAAATCATATCTTTAGTAACAGCCTTTTAAACTTCTTATTATGCGATATCTATTTTTAACATTTGTCTTTTTTATTTTCCTAAGTTGTAAAAACGACCAAACTAAGCAAACAGATAAAAATCAAACCGTTACTTCTCAAAAAATAAAAGATAAAGAAGAAATTACCGTTGCGTCGGAACACTTAATAATTCCAAATAAGCAAATAGGAGGGATTCAACTTGAAAAAGATGTAAAGCCTTTGCTTGCAAAACTTGGAGAGCCTGATTTTAGCAATGCAGCAATGGGAAAAGCATTAATGACATGGAATGATGTGAAAAATGGTACGCTATCCATATTCACATCTCAGAAAATGGGTGTAGAAGATTTTAGTAGAATTAAAGCAATTCGCAGTCGGTCAGATTTATTTCGCACCAAACAAAATATTGGAAAGAATAGTTCCTTAAAAGAAATTCAGGATAATTTTAATGTTGAAGAAATTGGAATATATATAGAAGAAGAGGAGGCTTATTCACTATACGTTGATAATGACGGAATCGGATTTGAAATAGATGACGATGAAGTTTGTCAAGGTGTAATAATTCTTGGAAAAGGAAAAGAACCACAACAATTCTATATTCCATTTTACGATAACTTCCATTCGAAAAATTAAGATTGCTATATCTTTATAATTATATTTCTTTTGATATTAAATACGTTGTGTAAATTAAGTAGAAACTCAACAAAATAAGTGCTTCCCATCTGTCCAGTTTTTTTCTTTTTCCTGTAAACATCGTTATTAGCAGAAATACAGTTCCTGCAATTAAAATTAAAATATCTTGATTGAAATCTGGGTTATAATCGATTGGTCTTACAAATGAACTAATGGAAATAATTAATAATATATTAAAAATATTTGATCCAATGACATTCCCAATTGCGATGTCGCTATTTTTTTTAATAGCTGCAACTATAGAAGTCATTAATTCGGGTAAAGAAGTTCCGGCAGCGATAATAGTCAATCCAATTATCTTTTGACTTACACCTAATTCCATAGCAACATTTATGCTATGATCAACAACTAACTTTCCGCCTATTATTAAACCAGCTATTCCAATGATTATTAACCCCCAAATTTTATAGTTGGATTTGTTTGTAGTGGCAATTACTTCCGTTCCTTCTTTTTTAAATTGATTGAAAACATAATATAAAAAACCACAAAATCCAAAAAGTAAAATAATACCATCCAATCTTGAAATTTTAAGATTTTGAGTTATAAAAAAGTTATTTGCAAGTAGTAGTAATAATAACGTTACTATAAGTGATATTGGAATTTCTCTCCAAGCAGTGGAAGATTGCACCGTAATAGGATATATTAAACCAGCTATACCGAGTATTACAAATAGGTTGAAGTTATTACTGCCAATAATATTTCCAAAAACTATATCTGATAGCCCGTTAAATGCCGCAACAGAGTTAACTACTAGCTCAGGAGCAGAAGTACCGAAAGCAACTATTGTCAACCCAATAACTAAATCAGAAATATTATTCTTTTTTGCTAAAGAAGAAGCTCCATCAACAAGCCAATTAGCTCCAAAAATTAAGCTTGTAAACCCGATTATTATTAAAATTGAAGATAGTATCATATTTAAAACTTAGGCATTATTAAGTACAGTTTCTTTTCTGTTTTGTACTTCTATTCTGTAGCAATTTGCAGAGTTTCAGTAATAATACAATTACTTAAATGTATAGAATAATTGTAAATGTTTATGATTTTAGAATAGTTGCTTATACGTAAATATATATCATTTTTTCTAAATTTTATAAAAGAGCAATTAAAAATCTATTTCTTATTAAAAGATGGCATATATATCACATGTTCCACTGCAAACACTATAATAGCCTATTCATTATTTTATTATTCAAATTCTCCTAAAACTACTCCATGATTTTTCATTAATTTGTAAATAATACTATTCTATTTTTAGATAATAAATTATGAACACAAATAATTAAGATGAATTTAAAAACTTTTCTTCATCGTAAGAATGTAGAGCTTTCCCCACGTAAATATTTTGTAGATGCTATGGGTGCGATGGCTTATGGTTTATTTGCTACACTATTAGTGGGTACCATTCTAAAAACGGTAGGAGAGGAGTTTAATATTTATTTCTTGAAAGAGACCCTTTGGTCTGTTGCACAACAAGCTACAGGACCTGCCATTGCTATAGCTATAGCATACAGTTTGCGGGCTCCACAATTAGTGTTATTTTCTTCTGCTGTGGTTGGGGTAGCGGCTTATCAATTAGGTGGGCCATTAACCGTTTTTTTAACTGCTATAGTCGCAACAGAGGTAGGTAAGTTAATTTCCAAAGAAACACGTATAGATATTGTAGTTACCCCAATAGTTACTGTATTGATTGGAGTATTATTAGCAGAAATTATAGGGCCAACAGTTCAGTTATTAATGCAAAGTATTGGCGAGATTATTACCTTGGCAACTATGTCTCGTCCTATTATTATGGGTATTGTAGTAGCAGTAATTGTGGGAATGACTCTTACGTTACCCATTTCGTCAGCAGCCATTTGTCTTATGTTAGAATTAGATGGTCTAGCTGCAGGAGTTGCAACGATAGGATGTTGTGCGCAAATGATTGGGTTTGCCACTATTAGTTATAAAGATAATGGACTTAAAGGAGTTTTGGCGCAAGGGTTAGGAACAAGTATGCTTCAGATGCCGAATATATATAAAAACTGGAGAATCTGGATTCCTCCCAGCTTAGCCTCTGCTATTATTGGGCCTATTGCGATTTTGTTTTTTAATATGAAAAATACAGCTTTAGAATCAGGCATGGGTACATGCGGATTGGTAGGACAAATAGGATCTTATAATGCTATGAAATTTGAACAGTCATCCTCTACTATATTACTTTATATTATAATTTTACAATTTTTACTTCCAGCTATATTGTCTTATTTCTTTTATTATTTAATGAAGCGTAAAAACTGGATTAAAGATGGCGATATGAAGATTATGTAATAGGTTTTTACATATCATCATCATTTCGAAAAAATGGTAGCTTATTGAGAAATCTGTTAGCTTATAAAGCTTGCTATCATCTTTTATTTTCTGTTAGATGGAATATAGAGTTAAAACAAATAAAAGTTTTAAACTAACTGATTGAAAATTTTTCTACTTCCGATTTTATCTTTGAAACAACCAACCTTGTCCATCATAAGCATCTTGTTCTATGATTAAATTATCGGATTCAAGTTTAATAATAAATTCAAAGGTGTCTGTATTATCTGCATTTTTATAATAAATGAAATCCTTCTCTTTTCTATAAATCAAACTCTCTTTTTGTATAATTTCATAGGTGCCAGAGTTTTCTATTTTATCATTCAAAATAACATGCAAACTATCGTTAGTTTTAATCACTAATGCAATATGTTCTCCCGTATCTTCCGGATAATATGTAGTGGAGCCGTCGATACCGTTCATTGATGTTTTTAAATGCCATGTGCCATAAATTTCGGAATGTAATTGGGGGATATCTTCATCCTTATTACAAGCATATAACATAATTGTGATTAAAAAAAGGCTAAGATATTTCATTCTATTATGTTTTACATCCTGCTAAATTTACATAATTTATTTTTGAATAATTTGAAAAGCTTGCAAGATGGCTTAGGAAATTGCAGGTGTTAATTTTGGTATTTCTTCAACGAAGTTTTAAGTTCTATAATGTTTGTAAAGGTTAAATAAGCATAATAAAGAAATGCATAGATATAGACATATAGAATACTATCCGAATAGTCTTCTACCGTTAATTCTTGTATTATACTAGCAAGAAATATAAAAAATAGTGAAACGAAGAAAAGTTTTATATTGCTAATCCACATTTTTTTTCTTTCTATTTCTTTTATATTATAATTGATTTTTATTGGTTCTAAAATCGCCAATAAAAAGATGAAGAAAAATCCAATTTCCTCGAAATTAAATGAAAATATTCCTGCCAAGAAAGAGAAAATCATGAGCCATAGGATGATGGAAA
>JAJYTI010000041.1 GCA_021793135.1 Bacteroidota bacterium | reverse complement strand
TTTGATTTTGTCCCGTAAGGAGATACCTCCTTTTGAAGGAGCAGATTGTCTCTGATCCTTGTTTTAATAGTTTCAGAATCAGTATCGCTTACAGTTATGATTTTTTGCAACTCAACGCTTACTGTATTTATTAAAGCATCCTTTTTCTTTATCAGAAAGGTTGAAAGATCATCCGTAACTTTATCAATCAACAGCATGGAGAGAAAAATGTCCGCGGTATCGACTCCTATAATTTTTTTTGTAAGACCGAAATTTATTATTTCCCTCGCGACACCCAGCACAATATTCTTGTAATTGTATTTTTCAGTGCTTATTAACCTGTTTTCATCTATCATTAAAGATTGTTTTTCTTGTTTATCAATAAGTTCATTGATACAATCATAAAATTGATCTGCCTCACATAATAGAGTATGTGGACTTAATTCTATTCCTCTTGCTCCGAATATTGTAGAAACAATAGGCAACCCTGCTGCCATATACTCTATCATTTTTACATTAACGCCTGCGCCTGAAAACATAGGATTTATCGCTATGTCAGCGAGTTTATAATGTTCCCATTTTTTTTGTTCATCTACTGCACCTATAAGTACTACATTATCAGGAACAGCTCTATTTTTGTATTTTCTTTCATAATAATCTTTGACTGATCCCAATACCATATAGACAAAATCTTTATTTATTGGGGCTAATTTCTCAATTATAAAATCCAGTGCTTCTAAATTTGGTGGATGCCAACTGCCGACAAATAATGTCAAAGTTTTATTAATATATTTGGAATATCTCTTTTTGTATGTAATATGATCCTCCCGTGTTATAAATGGGATCGATGATGTATTTGTTCCATGATTTGTTATTATAAACTTATCTTCGGGAACATGATAAGCATCATGCAATGATTTTTTTTCATCTTCTGTGGGAGACAAAACAATATCACAACAGTTACATACATCATTTTCTACTTCATACACTTTATTCAGTAATTCAGCCGAATTATGAAGTATGGATTTTTTAAGTTTATATTCGTAATTGTGTGCATGATATATCCATATATTGTTGTTATGGGGGGTATCTTTTATAAAATTAAATAAATATGGATGTTCGAGTATAATTACATTGGCTTGTGCAGCAAATTCCTTTACACTATTTATGAATTTTTTATTAAGATAAGCATACGTTATTTGAATAACATCGAATAATCCTTCATTCAATTCTTTATTGATTTTTTTTTCTGTGTCCCACATGATTTTTGCTTGTTTATAGGATTGTGGGATTACTATTTGTTTTAAATGAGGGTTTAACTTTACTCCTCTTTCAGGACTACCATAAGGATTAAGTGATAGTAGCGTTATATCAAAATATCTTGAAAGTTCATTAAGGAAATTAAAAACTACAACTTGCCCCCCACCTTTGGGTTCTATTACATCAAAATGACAAAGTGCAAGAAGTTTTAGCCTGTTCATTTGGTCAAGGCTTTTACAACATTATCCCAGGAAATATCCATGGACACTATCTTCTCGTAAGCGTTTTTACCCATTCGCTGTGCATTTAAAGAATCAAAACATTTATTAATTGCATCCGCTATCGTTTTAGGTTCCGGTTCAACAACAAAACCATTTACATCATTATCCACAAACTCCAAGGGGCCGCCGCTATCGGCGCATGTTATAACGGGCTTCTTTGAATAGAACGCCTCAAGTGTTATGTATCCATAGTCCTCATCAAATGGTGTAAATACAACTGCCCTACTATTTGCATATAATTTTATCTTTTCATCCTCACTGACCTCACCAAGCAGTTTTACCTTATCTTCTACATGGTTTTTCTTGATTTCATCAGTTACAAGTTTGAAGATATACTCGCTATCCGGTCTTCCTGCAATTAAAAGCTTGATATTTGATTTTGTATATCCCATAGCTTGTATGACCAGCTGTTGTCTTTTAAGGATGGATATACGGCTCGGGTATAGTATATAATTATCGTAATCTTCCGAGTGCAACTTTTCATAATTTTTAGGGGGATGGTATAGTGCTTGTGAAACAATATTGTTAAACTTCTTTAATCTGCCGGTAACAGTATTTGAGATAGTAAAGATTCTTTTTGCTTCTTTTAGAAAGTTATTGTCCGCATTTATTATTGTGTTGCGTATATTGATCCCTTCTAAGGTATTGGGAATATCCTGGTAGGGTGTTCCCCAGAGATCATACGCGGGCCTATGCTGATGTAATATCCACAAAACCTTATTAGGATGTTTGATGTAGTAGGCAGGGAACTTTAAGCCGATAAGAAGATCGATCTTATCTCCGGAGCTTTCTGTAAGATCGAGCAGCCGTGCCGCAAGTATGTGCTCCGGGATCCTTTCCGGCGGGTACCACTTAAAAGGGAGCCTGACAATTTCCACAGTATGACCATGATCTTTTAGCGCACGCTCCAACCCATCCGCTAAATTCTCCGCTCCACCGGTTATAAAGGGAACTTGACTATTGGCTATTATGATCTTCATATCTTTCAGATTACCTTATTTTTCTAGTATAAAAATTAATATCGAACCACCAAACGAAAATCTATTTTCTAAATTATCTATTTTCTCAGCAAGCTTCCAACTTAAAGGGGCTATCCAGGGTGCAAATAGACAATTAGTTTTTATAATTTTAATTTTAAAACCAGCTTCAATACATAGATTTTTTAGCCTTATCTTGTTGAAATATTCTACATGCTGCTCCTGAGCCAGTTGTGGAGATAAATGGAACCTATCCATAGTCCATTCAATCATCGGCCACATACTTTTATAATTAGGTGTCGTGAGAAAAACATACCCATGTGGCTTTAGAATCCTAAAAAATTCTTTTAGCATAGCTTTGCCTTGCTCATAATAGATATGCTCGATCACTTCCAGACAATAGATTTTATCTGCCAAGTTATCGATTTGAAAGTATTCATCAACAAGCCCCTGCTTAAACTTGACGTTTTGTTTTTGAAAATGCTCCTGCGCGAAATTAATGGCTTTATTATTTCCGTCTATACCCGTAACATTAGCACCGCTTTCTCCAAGGTAGGCGGTAATGACACCTGACCCGCATCCCACATCCAATAAATTATCGGTGGGGGCAGGAGGTAAATATTTATTTATAGCCGATTTCTTGACGTAATGCCAGAACCTCTGTACCGGGTTGCCTTTTGTCAAGGCATTATATTGATAAGAACCTTCTATACTTACCAGATCTCTGTCTTTTTTCCTTTCCACCGGCTTTATTTCTCGCTATTTTTTGTTGCAGGAAACAGTTTTATCTATAAGATAAATAGGCCTTTTTTTACTCTCATCAAATATGCGACTTAAATATTCTCCTATAATTCCAATTATAAACAATTGTACAGCAAACAAAAAACTTACTAAAACAACTATTGTTGTGTAACCAGGCGGGACATGTCCTATAATTCTCATTATTATTGAAAAAATACCTACTGATAAACTGAATAATCCGATAATCGTACCTACTATAATTCCTAGATGTAGAGGGAGATTAGAAAATGTCGAAATAGCTGAGAGAGAGAGTGCAAAAAGTTTGACTAAAGAATATTTACTTTTCCCGCCAGCTCTTATCGGAGCCACATATTCAATCGCCGTTTTATTAAAACCAATAACCTGTATTAACCCTCTCAGAAATCTAATCCGTTCACGGAATTCTGTTTTTAAAATATCTGCAACCCTTCTTGAAATCAAAAAAAAGTCTGATGCATTAGGAATAAATTCTACCAGAGATATCTTATTGAGAAAATAATAAAATAATTTTGAAGATATATTTTTAAGAATACCGGCATCTATACTTTCTCTTCTAACCATATTAATAACTTCATATCCTTCTAAATATTTATTCACCATTTCACGAATTTTAAAAGGCGGATGTTGGAGATCCGCATCCATACAAATTACAGCGTCACCAGAACTATAATCAATTCCGGCAATCATTGCAGCTTCATGTCCATAATTTCTGGAAAGGCTAATAATTGTTACTTGGGGGTCCTTTCTGCTTAAATCAGATAATATCTCCAAACTTCGATCATTACTTCCATCGTCCACAAATATAATCTCACAACTAATTTCTCGGGCTAAACTATTTAAATTTATTTTTCTTAATTCATAATAAAATGTTTCTATGATTTGTTCTTCATTAAAAACAGAAACAACTATACTAATTAACATGTCTTGTCCTACTTTGGTTTATTTTAAATTGCAACAATACTTGCCCAGTAATAAATTTATTTACATTATTCCCCTCAGTAAATATTTGTGGGTACGGAAAATATATTTTTTCAATCTCTTTAGAATATTTCTTATACAATAAATCTACGGTTTCACCTGTTATTGGAGAATACCCAATAGCATAAGAGTCTCCCCATTTCCCGATCCAATAGCCATCCGCAGTCCAATTATTATTTAATGCGTTTATTGGAAAACCACCAAAAGAATTGTCTAACAAGCCTATTTTTTCTAAGTATAGTGGATAAATATTATTGTACGTTTTATATTTAACAATATAGTTAGTTATAGCTTTTTTTAAGGATTCTATACTGGCTATCATATTATTAAATTCTTTTTTATTGTTTTTGATAAGCTCATTTTCTATTTGCCTTCTGGTAAAACTATAAAGAAGTACGCCTTCTATTTTTTGGGGAGTAATAATAAGAGTATGTAATATTTTATTAGAATTATCATCTAATTTACCAACAGTAATGATTTTATTCACATCACATTTTAAAATATAATAATCAAAAGCCGATGCATAATTTTTAGGTAATTGCGATACGCCCCCCCCTATTAGCAATTGAGGTATGTTAAGTAACATACTATCGGACAAAAGTCGTTTAGGTATAACGCCAGCGTATCCCTGAGATACATTAAAATAAAAATTTGTTTTTTCTTGATACGCCATACCGATCCCATTTGAACCGAACGGAGGCATCATGATTATGTTTTCATTGTATTTTATATATTTCTTATATAAATTATTTTTAAAAAAGGTTGGAATAGTAACATTACCTTTATAGATATTAACATTTGGAAACAAAAATAAAATTGAAATAAAAGCCATCATTAGTTTAACATGTTTTGATACTTTATATTTTTCCATCCATAATGCAGCAATGATTGAAATTATAATAAAAATATAAAAAGTGAATCGTATTGGTAATACATGTTTTATCAGCGGTAATTGAGTAAACAAAAACCAAGGCAATACAATAGATTTATGATTTAATATCCTAAGATATGGACCTAAACTAAATAAGAATAGTATAGCAAGTATTATGATTAGACAACGATACCAATCATCCCTAAATTGATAAATAAAAGTTATAACAATAATTAATAAAGGTAGTCCTAAATATGCACCTTCTTCGCTAAAATTCCCAGCAAACTTATTGCTTATACCACTCAGTAAATTCCCTCCGAGCCACGTTATGGGTGTTGGTATTAAGAAATTAATGGGATCTGTAGAGAAAAATGATGTATTTTGTATGCTTTGAGAAATGTTGTCTTTAAAAAGAAAGTACAAGTATGGCGTTAACACTATTGTACTAATTATTATTCCCACTGTTGTCTCTATTCCCAGTATTGTAAGTTTATGTCTGAGACTTATATTCATTTTTGCATTAATACCTGCAATTATATATGCCATAAAGGCGAATATAATGGCCGTGGTATAAATTTCGTTTGAAACGCCAAATTGAAATGCAAGTAGTATACTACAAAAAATTATATACTTTATACGACCTATACGGTCGTTTAATCTTAAAATAAAAAGATAAATTAAAAATAGTATAGCAAAAGTTACAGTAAGATTTAAATGCCCCACAAGTTGTCCCCATTGATATGAAGAAAAAAAGAAAATAAATCCGCCAAATATTGAAGGCCAATAGTGGATTGATAGACTCCTACAGATCAAAAAGACAGCAAACGCATTCAAAGTCAAACCTAATATGTTCGCTAAATTATAAGAAAATATAGGACCTAGTATTGAAGTAACAGGCCAAAGAATTATAGCAAGAGATGGGATGGATGTAGTCCATGCAAGGTTTTGACCAAAAGGAGCCCATAATTTATCAGTTACAAAAGGATTGTGATAATGTTTTAAAGCATAAGGCCACCATTTAATACACCATAAAAACCAAGCTTGATCACCGCCAATAGGCATCGACGAGATGAAATTGAATTTATTAGGATAACCCAAGAACGAAACAGAACAGATAAAATAAATAGTAAAAGCAATAAAATAGCGATATTTTAAAATCCCATTTGCGTAATTTTTGTGATTATTCATTTAATTTTTTATATATCTCAGTTAAAACCATTTCTTGTGTAATTTGTTTCAAACATATCAAATCATAAGGACAGTCTTTAACTTCGGGAAGATGACATGGCGAACATGATACATCCGAATAAATTATTCTATTTTCTCCCCATACTGGCGACCATTCCGCAACCGTTTCTTGACCGCCATAAATTGCTATGGTGTCAACATTCAAATATGAACAAAGGTGAGCTCCCAAAGAATTATTAACAAGAGCTACACTATTTTCCTTCACCGAGTCACAAAGCTCATTGAACCCCAGCCCTATGTGTAAATGTAATTTATGATGTTCTATAAATTGCTCGCCTATTTTTTCTTCATGTTTACTTAAATATATATTTACTTTATCAACATTCTGATCTTCACATAGATAACCTGCTATGAAAACAAAATAATCTAATGGCCATTCTTTAATACTATTCCCTGCTTTCGGAAAAATTGCTATCTGTTTGTTCTGTTTTTTTGTTTTTAGTAACTGAGGTAACACAATATAATCATTTTGCTCTTTTGGTAGAGCATTAATCAATTCAACTATCTGAAGAGCTATCGATTTTTTGTTATGAGAGATAACTTTTCCCGGAAAATCTATTTCCGAATCTAAACAAATATCTATTTTATTGTCAATATCAGGGAAATACGTTTTATAGCCCACTCGCAAATCTGCATCTACTTTTGCAAGTAAAAATCTGGTATCTCTTTGCCTACGCAGGTCGATTGCAATATCGTAATGTTCAAGATTCTTTAATAGCAAGTCTACTTTTTTATCTATTATTTGTGGTGCTTCGCTTGATTGCTTTTTAAAATAATCAAACGTATAGATATGCTCAAAAAGGTTTAGGTGTTTTGCAATATCAACATTCCAGCTTCCTACAATTATATCAATCTTTGCTTCCTTGTACTTGTTGGCTAATTTTGTCATTGCTGGTATGGATAAAAGTAGATCACCCATATGATCCAATTTTATAAGCAAAATGGTTTTTTGCTGTCGGTTAAAAAGACCTGTATCTAAAATTTTCACCCCATGATTTAGCATTTCATTCGACGAATGATTTTCGACAGCATGCAAGAAATTTTTAGCAATAATTCCATTGTGATACTTTCTATAATTTTGCAGCCCTTTTTCTATTAAATACTCTTTTACTTTGATGTCATCCTTAATTATTTTTAATGCTGCGGCAAATGACAAATAATCCACTTCATCAAAGACTAATTGTTCATCGCCTATTGTATCTTTAACCGCCGTTTTACCAAGCGCTACAACCGGCAATTTATGATACTGGGCTTCAATTATTGGTATGCAAAATCCCTCATGATCTGATATTAACAAAAATGCATCAGATGCAACATAATATGTTTTCAGTTCTTTATCACTTATCGCACCTTTCAAACTAATAAAGTCGTTTAATCCATAGCTCTTTATCAGATTTTGTAATTCTAAATAATAAGTTTTTAAATTAGGGTCCATTCCCCCGATTATATTGAGGTGAATATTCTTATCAAAATTATCAATATATGACTTTATGGTTTCAATTAAATGTTTATGCCCCTTATTAGGGGCGACTCGCCCCACAAAAAGTACATTAATTGTTTTGTTGGATTTTAATTTATAGTAGAGTTTTTCATCAATATTTATCGAGGATAATTTGATAACTCTTGTAAACGGTATCTGCACACTTACTCGAGACTCATTTACTCCCAATTCTATCAGTTCTTTTGCATTATATTTTGAATCTGCAAAAAAAACACTGGCTTTATAAGAACTTGTAATATCTTTTGTTTGCTCTCGCCCGCGATTGCAATTATCTGCGCCGTGAGGATAATAACTTTCATAATATTTGCCTGGTGTAATATTATGATACTTAACAATTATTCTACACTCTGCGCTGTTTAATATAGCGTTCCCCTCTTCCCAATAATTGGCATGATGGTATATTAAGATATTTTCTTTATTTTTTAGTTTATTGTTTAACGTTTTAAAATCAATGATATTAAAATCATCTCTCAAAAGATCGGGCTCGAATACTTCAGCATAAAGGTATACCTGATAACCATAAGATGAAAGAGTATTATACTCTTCTAAAATATCGTACCCAACTGCATCAAGTGGACCAATATCAAAATAAGCAATGATGATGGTTTTATCATTAACCTCTTCTTTCTTTTTTATAACATCTTGAATAGTTTCCATATATCTACTAATCACTTTATCCCAATTTGCGACTTCATCAGCATATCTAAAGCCTAACTCTCCCATTGCTTTAATTTCATCAACAGAGAGTTTCTCAATCTGCCTGAAAATATTAATGAAGGTATCGACATCCTTTGCAAAATATCCTGCCATATTAGATTCTTTTAAAGCATTATACGTGGCAAGGCAGTTTTGGTGAATAATAACAGGTTTTTTAGCATACCATGATTCAAAGATCACTCTTGAAAAACTCTCATTTTCACTTGGGTTGATCAAGGCTAAACAGTTTGAGAGTAACTCTTCTTTTTTAGCATCACTAACTAACCCTACATCTATAATATTTTTAGATTTTGGTTGAATTGGTAAATCACCTATACCTGCTATTATTAATTTTAAATCGGAATTCGTTTCTTCAATAAATTTATCAAAACTTTTTATTAAGATATGAGTGTTTTTACCGATATCTCGTCTCCCGAGATATAAGAGGTAATTTTCATATTTTACAGTACTCCTGATTTTTGTTTCGACTCCTGCATACAAAACTTTTGATTTGCCAATTATAGATGGACCAAAGATATTTTTTGCAACATCATATTCGCCATCAGAGAGAAAGATGAGCTTTTCAGCATTATAGAAATTATTTTGTACACTCTGAAGATAGGCATAACATTCATCATGTAAACACGGTATGGAGATTGCTTTTTGTTTAACAGCATCAATGCCTTTTATGATATTAGGGAACAAATAAGGTAGAAAAATAAATAGATCGTAGTTGCTTTTGTTTTCGATAATATAACTTTGCAATGCTTCTGAATAGATATTTTCTTCTAAATAAATATTCTCTTCTTCTTCAGTCAAAGGTGAAACGCCAGGAATTAATTGACTTTTGGGTATATTAAGCAATTTCGCATTTATTACATCAAATTTATTTTGCTTCCTCTGCCTTACTTTGAAGCGTTTAATTTTAACACCATCCTCATTGTAGTCGTCTTCTTGATAAAAGTTTTCAGACCAGTTCGATAAAAATTCTTTTGAGCAGGTCGTTAAAACAGTTGTATCTATTCCTCTTATCGACAATCTACTTGCAATCTGCCAGGCTTGCTGCTCTGCTCCACCTTTTAGCTCTTTTCCAAACCAAGGAACAACTACTGCTATCTTCACGATTTTTTCCCTATGACGGCATAATCTTGTCCAACAGCAAAAATATGGTTAATAAATTTATCTTCGTAATGGATCTCTTTATTTTCATTTACCCGTTTAATTACAACATCAACAAAGCCTCTTGACTCCAACAAGAAAGAAGAAGTAAGGGGGGGTATAGGATTTCTATGAGTAGGATCCATATAAAAATTACATGCTCCTACTATCAGGTTCTCCGGGTTTGGCGTCTCAAAGATTACTATCCCGCTTGTTTTCAGTAATCTTAACGATTCATCGAAAAGTTTAATCATTACTTCAAATGGCAAGTGCTCAATAATATGAAAGCCTGTAATAGCTGATAAAGAATTAGTTTTTTGGCTCTTGAGATATTCAACAACATCTGCTTCTTCCACGGCTAAGCCAAGCTCTTTTGCCTGAGCCACCATAATCCTGTTTATATCAACTCCTTTAGCATTAATCCTACTTTCCTTTAACAGCTCAAGCCACTCACCCCTGCCGCATCCAACATCTAATACCGTAGCGCTATCTGTATTTTTAATAGCTTCCTGAATGTAAGGTAGATAAACAAGTTGCCTTTCTTTTATATCTGCCTGTGTTCCCCTAAATCTATCCTCAAATGAAACATACAAAGCATCGTACTGATGTGTCTGTTCTTCTGTTAAACCTTTTTGCTCTTTGATGGTATGTACGTCGGAAATCTTCTGATTCAGCCGTTCTATCAAGGAAGAAAGGTTTTTCTGCTGTGCAAGGATATTTAGTTTCTGATCGCGTATTTGTTGCATGATATTATTTGTATCATTCTTTACTACCTGCACATCTGCCTTCTTTTCGAGTTCACGATTCAACTGTTTCACTACCTGAGTAGCTGCCTTGCTTGCTAATTCCACTTTTATTTCATCTACTTTTTTTACATCAGCCTTTTTTGATAGAGTAGTATTCGCTTGTTCAATTCTTTCATCTGTGTAATTATGATATTGCTCAATGTTTTTTAATATATTAGGTAGTTGTAATATTCCTGTTGATAATCGTAGTACATAGCCAACTAAAGGTATCCGATAGGATGTGTTAATTACAAATCGAAGAAGTAAACCTTTTATGTGTAATTTCTTTTCTCTACCTTCTTTTGAATATCGTATTTTACCAAGAATCTCAATTTTATTTAAGTTATTGTTTTTTAATTCTGATAAATAGTAATTAAAGCCTTCTAGATCAGGAGCTCTTTTTAAGATATCTGAGTAAGCATGTTTTATGAATTCTTCCCCGTTGTATTTTAGAAAATCTTCCAGTAATAAACGTTCATGATATTTAGAAATAAATTTGCGGAATTTATACATAAATTTATACGCAAAGCCATGCTGCCGGGCTTTTCTACGATTTACCTCCTCCCGGATCTTTTTCATTATCTCATCGATATTGATTTCAGGTATATTTGATTCTACCATTTTTACCTCTTAAGCATAATCCATCTTTATCTATAATTTCATAAAGTATCAAGTATCTATGGATTATTATCTGTATTTTGCGTAACAATCATGTCTATTTCTGCAGGAGATACGCCATTTATATCAAACCAGCCAACTCCTTCCTGAACCAAAGTAATCTGAATTTTATACTGTCCCGGATCTTCCGCTGCATGAATTACTAATGGGATTGAGATTGATTCTCCAGGCCATACTATATCTGGTAAGGATGCTCTGTTTCCATCAAAAAGTATCATCTTTCTGTCTTTAGAAAGGACATGATAAGACAGATTAACAATCAATGAGTTGTTTGGCCATCCAATATTCCCCCATGGCTCAGAGCCGATATTAGTAATAACTACGTGTATAACTTTTGTTTTCTTGGATGAAATAAGGATATGATTGGGTTCAACAGCATATTGGGCGTTCCAGTCTGACAATGCCTTCGGTTTGAATCTTTGAGAAATACCAACCCAGTCTCTCTTCATATTTTTTACTCTAAATTCAAGAGGTCTGCCAGCGTAATGGTTTATTACTGGATCAGCTGCTTCACAGATATATGGAAGGCTGTTCCATTTTAAATCCAGCCATTTTATTTTTTTCAATAATTCTAAATTTAAATTATTTTCACGGTTGTTTAATAAGTTATTATACCCGAGTAAATCCATTAAAGCAGCGTTTTCCCACCATTTATGATAAATGTATTTTTCCATATCCCATATACTTTTTAAAAGTTTTTTCGCCCATCTGCTGTTTTTTAGAAGAAACACGCCCGTATTAGGTATTTCTTCTCCATTAATATTATGCTTGATCAAATAAAGCTCTCTGCCTTTTTCAATTTCATCCTTAATATTGCTTTCATAGTTAACAAAAAGGGCATCTGCATCAACCCAGAAAACATAACCATAATTTTCAGATAAGATTTTTTGTATTAATAATATCTTATACCATGGGGCTGGCCGATCTGTAAAAATATCATTATACACTTTTAAGTCTAATCCATTCAAGGTGGCATATTTATTAATTGACTTAAGACAAATTTCTCCCATTTCTGAGAAAGTTTTATTGAAGTATGTGGTTATACAAATTTTATTTGAATTTGCTTTTTTAAAGATATTTTTCATTATAACTCGTGTCCGCTAAAATCTATAAAATCGCTTGAAGCATCCCATTTGGTGATATTCTAAATAACCGGCAAGCGATTCCCTGTTTCATAGCTGCAGCGTTTCTCTATTTTACCAAGTGTTGGGATATTTTTTAACTTAGCTTTTACAAAACTATCGTATCTGGCACTGTCTATGATAAGAAAAAAAATATTGTTCATGTAATCCCTCGCTGCCAGTCAGAAGTTTTTAAGGTCTACTCTTGTACTTTAAGGTTTGTAATCTTACCATGTTTTTTACCTGTTCGAACTCAGGATCTTTATGGACAAGTATTGCCTTTGCCGCAACGGCTGTAGCAATTATCCAGCTATCCGCATTTGAAAGGGCCTTTGTCGCCTTGATCTCCATTGCCAGCATCAGTATTTCATCGCTCGCATCAACTTGCTTTAACGGCAGCAAGTCAAGATACCTCAGGAATTCTTCCGATGCCGCTCTACCCGCCTTCTTCCATATTCTATATCCTGCTTCCATTCTGGTCATAAAAGAAATAAGGAGCGTTGACGGTGAACGTACTATTTTTTCCACAATACTTGCATCTTCTTCATCGTTCCAAAGAGTCAGGATGGCAGACGTGTCCAGCACAAAAGTATCAGGCATTCTTGTCTCTCGCACGTTCTGCTTTTCTCTCCTTTACTCTATCCCGCACGAGTTCCTGCGTTTTATAGACACCTTTTCCTTTACCTCTAAAAGCAGAGATGATATCCCCTGGTAAAGGAATTATTTTCACGGTATTGCCTTCAACAACCCATTCTATATAGGATTCAGGCTTCACATCCAATCTCTTTCTTATCTTTGCAGGTATCGAGACCTGTCCTCTTGTAGTAACTTTTGTTTTCATGTATGTAATGAAATTACATGATAAATGTAGTTATGTCAAGAATAAATGGGACAGTGACCGCTTTAAACAGAGGGCGCGCTCTAAACGCTGTGCAGCTATGGGTGGCATAATGATTTTAGCTCTGCAGAATGCGATGTCCAGCTTGCATAGCTGTAGCGTTTCTCTATTTTACCAAGTTTTTGGGTGTTTTTTAGCTTAGCCTTCATAAAAACTATCGTACCGTGCACTGTCTATGATAATAAATATAATATTGTTCATTCATCACATTTTACCTTTTCTTCTTTGCTTCTCCTACAAATATCAATACATCAGGAATACTTTATGTAATATCAAAAACCAATTTCAATGCATATTTGACTTTTTCAAGTTCCTCTGAATATATTTGTCCAATGTTTCTTATAAATCTTTCTTCCGACACGGACCTCACCTGAAATAAGTCAATTACAGATAGTTTACTTAATCCGTTATTCCTATTTGGTTGAAGTTTTACAAACCATAAGACTTTCTCATAATTTTCC
>JAJYTI010000040.1 GCA_021793135.1 Bacteroidota bacterium | reverse complement strand
ATTAATTGGTCTAGAAAACTGTGTTATTACTCCACATATCGCATGGTCTTTTACGGAAGTTAGAGAAGTGTTGATTGATTTAGTAGCGAAGAATATTGAGGCTTACCAAAAAGGGGAGGAACTAAATGTGATTGCGTAGAAATATTGTCATTCAGAGTGAAACGTAGTGAAGCGAAGAATCTAGACCCATATGTGAAATATCTCGTTATCACAAAATAGATATAAAACAAAAAGCCGTTGGATTCCAACGGCTTTTCTGTTTATAATCAATGTGAAATTAATGTGCTTCCAGCCAGTTGTTGCCAATGCCAACATCTACTTTTAATGGTACATGTAGTTTGTAGGCATTTTCCATGGCATTCGTGATAAGTTCTTTTACCTCTTCTAATTCAGGTTTGTACACGTCGAATACCAATTCGTCATGCACTTGCAGTAGCATTTTAGTCTTAAGTTTTCTTTCTTTTAACTGTTCATGAATTCGAATCATGGCAATTTTAATAATATCTGCAGCGCTTCCTTGTATTGGAGCATTTACGGCATTTCGTTCTGCCATACCTCTTACAATAGCATTTCTTCCATTGATTCCATCTAAGTATCTACGACGTTTTAATACGGTTTCTACCCAACCATGTTCTCTTGCGAAAGCTACTTGTTGATTTACATAATCACGTAGTTTGGGGTAGGTTTCATAGTATGTGTCGATTAATTCTTTCGCTTCGGTTCTTGATAAGTCGGTTTGGTTACTCAACCCAAAAGCCGATACCCCATAAATAATTCCGAAATTCACTGTTTTTGCATGATCACGTTGTTGACGAGTTACCTCTTCTAATGGAACTTTAAATACTTTCGATGCAGTGGAAGCGTGAATATCCTCTCCGCGACGGAAAGCTTCAATCATGTTAGTTTCTTCACTCAATGATGCAATCACTCGAAGCTCAATCTGTGAGTAGTCCGCCGCAAGTAGTATGTAATCCTCATCTCTTGGGATAAATGCTTTTCTAACCAATCTTCCTCGTTCGGTACGGATAGGAATGTTTTGCATATTCGGATTAGTGCTGCTTAATCTCCCTGTAGCTGCAACCGTTTGCATATATTCTGTGTGAATACGTTTGGAATCTTCTGCAACTTGCTTTGGTAAAGCATCTACATAAGTGCTTTTTAGTTTAGCAAGTCCACGATATTCTAATACATTGGCAACGATTTTATGGTCTTTGGCTAAAGGGGCTAAAATATCTTCTCCTGTAGAATATTGACCGGTTTTGGTTTTCTTTGGTTTTTTTACCAATTCCATTTTTCCAAAAAGAATATCCCCTAATTGTTTTGGTGAAGCGATATTAAATTCTTCACCTGCTAATTCGTATATCTCTTTTTCTAGATTTAGTAAGTCGGCATCAATACCTTTTGCCAATTCATTTAGGTAATCAGCATCTAGATTAATTCCTTCGATTTCCATATCGGCTAGTACTGCCATTAAGGGTACCTCGACTTCATTAAATAGCTTTAAAGCATTATTCTCTGTAAGCTCTTTTTCAAAGTATTCTTTTAATTGCCAAGTAAGATCTGCATCTTCCGCTGCATATTCTTTTTGTAACTCCAATGGCACATCTGTCATAGAGCCTTGTTTTTTTCCTTTCTTACCAATTAACTCTTCTATAGGTTGTGGAGTGTAATTTAGGTAAGTTTCAGAAAGTACATCTAAATTATGACGCATATCTGGATTGATAAGATAGTGTGCCAGCATGGTGTCAAACAGTTTTCCTGAAATGGTAAATCCGTGGTGTGATAATACTTTTATATCGAATTTTAAATTCTGACCAACTTTTAAAATATTTTCGTCATTTAAAAATCTCTGTAAAGCTTCGCGGAATTCTTCAATATCTAAAAGCTCCTTGGTTATCGGTAAGTAATATCCTTTCCCGCTTTCCCAGGAGAATGCAATGCCCAATATATTGGCGGTTCTGGTATCTAGAGAGTCTGTTTCTAAATCAAAACTTACTTCCTTTTGCTGTAAAAGCTTCTCAAAAAATAGGATTGTACCTAATCCTGGTTGTACTAGTTGGTAGAAGTGGTTTTTGGTATTTAGATTTTGTCTGCTACTATATGCTTCTGCCGATGCCTCTTCATTATTATCGAATAGAGAAAACTGACCACTACCAGCTACTTTCATCGCTGTTGGTGTAGATTTTACTGCGGCGCTAGCTGGCGCTGCTGCTTCCTCTGCATTAAAAAGTCGTAGGAACTGCTCGCGTAGTCTTCTAAATTCTAACTCCTCGAATATTTCTTGTACTTTTTGCGCATCTGGCATCTCTAGTTTGAATCGTTCGTCATCAAACTCAATAGGATAATCGGTCAAAATAGTAG
The DNA here is from genome assembly GCA_021793135.1 of Bacteroidota bacterium. Lineage (GTDB taxonomy): Bacteria > Bacteroidota > Bacteroidia > Flavobacteriales > Flavobacteriaceae > JAJYTI01. The sequence goes on along the minus strand of JAJYTI010000040.1, from coordinate 11,487 downwards.
CGAGTTTTTTAGAAAGTAAGCCTTGCTCTGCATTCTCTATTATGCGTTCTTTCATCTTGCCTTTTAACTCATCGGTATTGGCAAGAAGGTTTTCCATTGTACCATATTTAGCAAGAAATTTTTGAGCCGTTTTTTTTCCAACTCCTGGAAGTCCTGGAATATTATCACTCGCATCTCCCATCATACCTAAGTAATCTATTACTTGTAATGGGTCTTCTACTCCAAACCGATCTTGAACTTCTGGGATTCCCCATATTTCTATAGCATTTCCCATTCTAGCTGGACGATACATAAATATATTTTCTGAAACTAATTGTGCAAAGTCCTTATCCGAAGTTACCATGAAAACTTGATAGTTTTCTTTCTCCGCTTTCTTGGCTAATGTTCCAATAATATCATCTGCTTCTACACCAGGTAATTCGATGCATGGAATATGCATTGCTTTTAGAATGTCTTTTATGTATGGAATGCTATCGATAATATCCTGAGGAGTTTTATCACGATTGGCCTTATACTCTGCATACATTTCTGTACGTTCGGCACTACCATCTTTATCAAAACATACGGCAAGGTGATTTGGTCGTTCTCGACGAATAATATCAAATAATGTATTGACAAATCCCATAATAGCCGAAGTGTTCTGTCCTTTAGAGTTTATCTGAGGATTTCGTATAAACGCATAATAACCTCTAAAAATTAATGCATAAGCATCGAGTAGAAATAGCCTTGGTTTTTTATCCATTAGTTATTGGTGTAATTTTTAAATTAATGATAGTCTGTAATTTTACAGGAATCCCAAATTTACAAATAATCAGCCGAATGGCTTTTGTATAACGATAAGAATACTTTATAATCTGCCTATGTAATAGATGCATCTTACTTAGAATTATGTTTTGAATATTGCATGATGTGTCTTACGTTTTATAATGCGTTGACTTATGGTTTCGTTAATTCTGATAACATTCTTGTTTAAATCTAGTTAAAAAAACCAATTTTAATGTAGGTTGCTCAAAAGTGTGTATTTTCGCTATCTAACTACACGAAAATGCGCTGGGTATTAATAATTCTATTATATTTATTTATTGATTTTTACGCATATCAAGCATTTCGCACCTTATCTAAAAGCTCTTTTACGGCTTATTTATATATAGCAGTAAGTTTAATTTTGATAATAGCGGTGATGTATGATTTGATATATGTGACCGAACCTATATATAAGCGACCGAGTAGGTTTATACTCTATGGGATAGTACTCACGGTTATGATGACGAAAATAGTACTTTCACTAGGAATGTTAGCCGAAGATGGTTATCGTATTGGTGTTGCTGTTTTCAAGAAAATTTCTGGTACCCCAACAGAAACTTTTATGCCATCTAGAAGAAGGTTTGTTGCTACTATGGCATTAGGATTGGCAGCATTGCCTTTCTCCACAATGATCTATGGTATGATCCGTGGACGTTATAACTTTAAAGTGCTTAAATATGAGCTGGAGTTTGACGATTTGCCAGAAGCGTTCGATGGATATACTCTTACACAATTTAGTGATTTGCATGTGGGAAGCTGGGATAATGAAGAGGAATTTAATTATGCAATAGACTTAGTAAATCAACAAGAAAGCGATGTTATATTGTTTACAGGAGATTTAGTAAATGATGTAGCAGATGAATTAAGTCGTTGGAAAGATACTTTGTCTACTCTCAAAGCTAAAGATGGTGTATATTCCGTATTAGGTAATCATGATTATGGAGATTATCATAAACACTGGGTAGATCAATACGAAAAAGAGGAGAATCTTAATAAATTAAAAAGAATCCAAGCCGAAATGGGATGGAAGCTTTTAAATAACGAACATGTATGGTTAGAAAAAGATAATCAGCGTATTGCGCTAGTAGGCGTGGAGAATTGGGGAAATGGTAATTTTAAAAAAGCAGGGGATTTAGATAAGGCAAGTAGAGGAGTTAAAGATTCCGATTTTAAAATTCTAATGAGTCATGACCCTACGCATTGGGAGAGTCATGTAAGAGATAATCCTATAACTTATCATATAACTCTTTCGGGGCATACACACGGCATGCAATATGGTATTGAAATACCAGGTTTTGTTCGTTGGTCTCCTAGTCAATTTCGTTATGAACACTGGGCGGGATTGTATAGAGAAAATAAACGCTACTTAAATGTAAATCGTGGACTAGGATTTTTAGGATACCCTGGAAGATTTGGTGTTTGGCCAGAAGTAACAGTAATAAAGTTAAAAAAGAAAAGACAAGATAACTCCTGATGTTTAGGAAATTGTATATTTGTTTTAATATAAAGTAATTTTTATGTCAAAGTTTGGAGACTTAATAAGTGGAAATGTACCAGTACTTCTGCATTTTTATGTAGAGGAGAATACTACTTGTCAGCGAATGCATCAAGTAGTGAAAGAAGTAGCAAATCACTTTGGAAATAAAGCACGTGTGGTAGAGATTAATGTAAACGCAAATCGCGAAATAGTTCGTGCCTTGCAAGTAGCTAGTTTGCCAGACTTTATGATATATAAAAATGCAGAGATGCTATGGCGTGGGCAAGGTGGCCAAACTTTTGGTTCCTTGAAAAGCGCTTTGGAAAATTTCACTGCATAGGAAGACCTAACAACGGAATTTTATTTTTAGTAGCCCACTTTAAGAATGCCTCTAGGCTTTTTAAAGTGGTTTCTTTTGTTCTGATGTTGTCATGTAATACGATAATATCACCTCTTTTAGCTTTCATCAAATTTCTAATGCATACTTCCGTAGTAGTCGTTGCTTTATGATCCATGCTGAGTAAAGACCAAAATACTACCTTATGATCTATTCCTAATATCTCTTTGTATTTTTTGTTTATTCTGCCTTGCGGAGGACGAAAAAGCATAGTGTCTTGATTGGAATGAAAAAGCATTCTATTTTTACTTTTCTCAATGCTTTTCTTGTAATCCAATATAGATTCTTTTTTTATATCATTGTGATGATACGTATGATTACCCCAACTATGCCCTTCCTCTACTATTTGTTTAAAAATAGTAGGATGCTTATCAACATTATTACCAACACAAAAGAAAGTAGCCTTCGCTTGATATGCTTTTAATAAAGCTAATATTTGGGGAGTGGTTTCTGGTGTAGGGCCATCGTCAAAAGTGAGGTAGATAGCCTTAGAATGAGGAACTCCCCAAAGATAATTCGGATAAAACCGAGTAATCCATCGGGGAGTTCTTATAGGAATTGGTAAAGTCATCTTACTGAATAGCCATAGTGTCTATTCCTGATTTAGAAGCTTCTGTAGCTTCCATTAGAGCTTCCTGTTGTATTTGTTCTAACTCGTCTAATAAATCTTGTGGAAGTGATTCGCTATTGATTTCCTCGCCATAATATTTATCATCTTCGTCAAAGAACTCAGGAAGTAAGTCTAAATGGTGGTTGAATATTTCATATTCTTGTATAGCTAATTCAGGATCAAAGAAGTTTAACAATCGCATCAAGTTGTAATATTGACCATACTTACTAAATACTTCTTCTGCATTTCTAGCCTTATCTTCAAATTCCATAGAACTGTAATACTTCAAGTATTCTTGATAATATTTACTCGTTTGTTTATACAAATCTCTTGCTTTATCATCGGCATCTACTAAATAGTAGAATTGAATGTATGGTTCAATGGTAGAGATAAATCCAATTTTATCTATCGGAGTTTTTTCCATAGCTAAATCTAGAATCTCTTCTGTTTTTTCATACTCCTTATTATGATATAAAGTTTCTGCTAATCGAATTAGGTTTAAACGATAGGTAATTCCATTTCTACGGGTTTCTGGATCATGATAAATTTTATCTGTTCCTATATTTCCCCATTCCCAGTTCATTACATTTTCATACATGGAAGGCCAATGGATACGTCCCATGTCGAATGGATTGTTCTGGTCTATTTTAGTTTTTATAGGTACCAGAGTGTAGGTCAATCCGTCTAATTGTAAATAATCTTTTAACCATAAGTAATCCTTATCATCAGAACTACCACCACTAAAGTGGATAGGGCGTTCCCAATCGTTATTAGCAAGAAGGTCAAGCATTAAAATATGTCCTTTGTAAATAACATTAGATGTGATGTTTAAATAGATATAAGGTTCTATTAAATGCGCATCTTCTTCGCTTACAATACCACTTTTTAATACATTTTCCTTGTTAACAGGAATACGAATCGTTTTGGCAGGGAAAAAGTTTATTTTCTTTCCTTTTTGATATTCTATTTTTGCACGATCTGATTCTTCAGATATAAAATTCATAAATTGTTTTATATCTAAAGTGTCTATTCTTGTTTGCTGATAAATGATAAAATCTCGGGTTCCATCTACATATTGATGGTGTTCAAATTGTGAAGGAATAGGCTCACTGTCGTAAGCTTTCTTTTTCATATCATCGATATACCAGTCGGTTTGGAATAAACTAGTGTTTACTACGCGCACATCTTGTCTGTATCCTTCTACACCTTGTGCATACCATAATGGGAAGGTGTCGTTGTCTCCAATAGTGAAAATGATACCTTGTTCTTTACAAGAATCTAGATATTGTTTTGCCATTGCAGTAGCAGTATACTTATTAGATCTATCGTGATCATCCCAGTTTTGTGATGCTAATAATATGGGTGAAGCTAATAAGCAAACCAAACTAACAGCAGGAATAGCTATTTTTGGAGAAATATATCGCATAGCAAAGTGGTAAAGTGAGTATACTCCAAATCCTATCCACATGGCATATACATAGAAAGACCCTACCAAGGCGTAATCACGTTCTCTAGGCTCAAAAGGACTCTCATTTAAATATATTTTTAATGCAATACCAGTGTAGAGGAATAATGCTAATAATACCCAAAAGCTTCTAGGGTTTCTAGCACTGTGGTATATAGCACCTATAATTCCCAGTATTAATGGAAGGAAGAAATAGGTGTTTCTACCTTTATTTTCTTTTAAATCTGTAGGCAAATATTCTTGTGATCCTAATCGCCATGAATCGATAAAATCAATTCCGCTTATCCAATTTCCGTTCGTGTTGGTTAGGCGCCCTTGAATGTCATTTTGTCGACCCGTAAAATTCCACATTAGATAACGCATATACATGTATCCAAATTGGTAGTCGAACATATATTTCATGTTCTGTGCAAAACTAGGCTTCTCTATTTGTAAATATTCTCCATAATCTTTAAATATTTTGTCATATGCCTCTGGAGAGAGTTCGCCTAATAAATGATCAGATCGAAGTTGTTTTACTAGTTCGGCAAGTTCGGGTTCACCAAGGTATTCTGGGCGAAGTTTGAAGTCCAATCCACCAGTGAACATAAGATAATTGACTGCCTTGTCTGAATTCCACATTCTAGGTAGAAAACCTTTCTGAGAATCTTCTGTATTTTGGTCGGACTTCTTCCAGTCGTTAACGATGATGTACTTTTTGTTTACTTCATCTTTTTCATAATTAGGTTTACCATCAACGTAAGGAGTTACAGGGTCTAACCCAACGTATTTTTCGGTAAAGTGAGGTCCGTATAATAATTTTGTTTCTGGATATTGTTCACGGTTATAGTAAGCTAATAGTTCTCTAGCGTTGTTAGGGTCATTTTCGTTAATTACTGTTCCTGCATTTGCTCTAATTGGTAACATGATCCAACTGGAGAATCCTAAGAAAATAAATAACACTCCTAAAAGCATAGTGTTTAAATGAACATATGATTTTTGTCGAGTATATCGCAATCCAAAATAAAATGCAGCAATCAATATTAGTGCAGCTATAATAGTACCAGAGTTAAATGGCATTCCTAAACTATTTGTAAAGAAGATCTCTGCACTACCAAAGAATGTCATGGTTTGTGGCAATAAGAATAGGAATACGAAAAGTAAAATTGCTGCAGTAACTATATTAGCAACGATAAAATTAACCCAAGTTACTTTTTGTGTGTGCTTAAAGAAGTAAATCATTCCTATAGCAGGAATAGTTAGGAGGCTCATAAAGTGTACACCAAAAGAAAGCCCTACTAAAAATGAAATAAGCAAAAACCAGCGATGGCCGTGTGCGGTAAACATTTCACGTTCCCATCGTAATCCTGCATATAAAAGTATCGAAATAAATAAGCTAGACATGGCGTATACCTCGGCTTCCACTGCGTTGAACCAGAAGCTATCGGTGTATGTAAAGCTAAGTGCACCAATTGCAGATGCGCCAATTACAGCAATTCTATTATAGGTAGTGTCTTTTTGTTGGCGTACAAGAATGTTCTCTAATAAAATGGATAATGACCAATACATGAAGGCAATAGTAAATGCACTAGAGAACACCGAGGTAAGGTTAACCATTAAAGCAATTTGAGTGCTTTTTAAGGCGAATATAGAAAATACTGCTCCTATTAACTGAAATAAAGGTGCTCCTGGTGGGTGACCAATTTCTAAATTACTAGATGTGGTAATAAACTCCCCTGGATCCCAGAAACTCGCAGTTGGCTCCACAGTAAGCCAATAGGTTAGTAAGGATATACCGAAGATTATCCATCCGGTAATAAGATTCCATTTTTTAAAATTAAAAGCCTTCATAAGTCTTGTTTAATTCAAGTAGCGAATTTAAGAATAATATTTTATAGTGATAGAACTATATATAGATATCTCCATTTATTATTTATTAAGAATAAAATATTTCATTGTTTTCCGTTGTTTTTATAATTTGATTTTTTCTTGCTTAATTTATTGTATTTCAATAATTAATGTAGCCTTAGCGCAGTGTATTGCTGAGGAAACTAATTTGTTAAGTAAAAATTTTCTTTACAAAAGTTTGGAGATATAAAAAGTCGTTGTATATTTGCCTCCGAATTGACCGACCAATATGGTTAATTAGCAGTTCAAAACAAGGACTGGCCCATGGTGTAACTGGCAACACGTCTGATTTTGGTTCAGAAGAGTCTAGGTTCGAGACCTAGTGGGCCAACTAAAAAAACCCTAAATCTTAATCTAAGATTTAGGGTTTTTTGTTTTTGATATGATGTTAGTCAATATTAAAGCAAATAATAGAGCTTGGTGCTCGATTTACTAATCGTTCTGCTATACTATCATTAAATAATCTTGCCAGTCCTTTTCTTCCATTGGTTCCTATTCCGTAGAAAACTTCTTCGTGTTCCTGCATATAATCTATGATTCCTTCTTCTATACTATTTCCATTGTGAACTACTACTTTGATGCTTGGACGTTCTTCCTTGGTTAAGAAGTTTGAAATCATTTCAAAGATGTCTTTTGTGGTTTTAAAATTTGTTTGGGTGTTGATGTATAGTAATTCTAGATTTGTTTCTAATAGTTCCGCTACTTTTTTAGCTTTCTCTAATGCCGATTTATCCTTCTTTTTAAGGCTAGAGGCGAAGACAAAGTGACTTTTTTGATCTAAATCTATCGGCTTGTCTTTTATTACTATTACAGGAACTTTTGAATAGCGTACTACGCGTTCGGTGTTGCTTCCTATAAACATTTCCTCAAGTCCACTTGCGCCACTAGATCCCATTACAATAAAATCTATGCGGTGTGTTTTACAAGCGTCAAGTATATCTTGCAAAATGTCATTTTTGCCGATTATGGAAGTAGGATTAAGATCTTGAATGCCTTCCGATGCTATATGTTCTTTTATTAACTCTTCGGCACGATCAATCATAATTTTTTCTCGTGAGTCAGGATCTTCGGGATTGTAAGATCTTGGAATAAGTCCATCGTAAATATCGACCGAATGTAAAATAAATAGTTCTGCATTTAACTTCTTTGCTAGCTTTACTGCAGTTAATAATGCTGCTTGTGCTTGTTTAGAAAAATCTGTCGGAATTAAAATGCGTTTTGTCATATATGTATTGAGTTTGTTTAGTTATTTATCTTCCTATAAAAATACAAATTTTAATAGCTGAAAAAGAGTATTTGTTCTAAAATACTTTTTCCAATCATGGTAATCTTTTCGGCTTAGTAGAGTTAATTTATATATTCGGTTTGCTGAAGTGAAATTGTATTTTATACAAGATAAGTAGAAAGTTTTTTTCTTCTTATAAGCTATCAATTACCTTTGTGTTTCCTATTAAAGATTTTAAGGAGCTGTGCAAAGACAAAAAATAAAAAGACAAAACTATTTAAAGCTTGGCATCACTGTATCGATTGTTTCGGTGCTTAGCGTGCTTATGGCATTCTCACTAAAACATATTACGGAATATGTTGAGCATTATATTTTAAGGTTTACTAAAGTAAACTTTAATTATCTTTTTATTTTCCTTCCAACTATTGGGATTACTGCAATTTATTTCTTGAGGAAATATGTTTTTTTTAATAGAAAGAATAAAGGGATAACTGAAGTGTATAAAACGCTAGATGATAGAAAGGATCATCTTCCATTTTTTAAAATCCCATCGCATTATATAAATGGATTTTTAACTGTAGCGTTTGGAGGTTCTACTGGCATAGAAGTTTCTACCGTTGTCTATACTGCGGCTATTGGAAATCAAGTATACGAAAAAGAATTTTCTGCAAGACGATATAAAAGAGAGTTGATATGTGCGGGAGTAACTGCTGGTGTAGCTATTTTATTTGCAAGTCCTTTAGCAGGTTTTTTCTTTGCTATGGAAGTTATAGCTAGAAAAGTGCGAGGTACGCTTTTGTATAGCTGTGGACTTTCTGCTTTAATCAGTGGAGTATTTGTTTATTTTTTTGATAATACTAGAATACTTCCTTTTATAGTAGAAGGATGGAAGTGGTATGCAATGCCATTTTTTATTCTGTTAAGTTTGTTTGGGGGTGCATTGTCGGTATATTTTACTTTATTAGTCACTCGAATGAAGTTTCTCTTTAATAAAATCACGAATAATTTTATTCGAGTAAATCTTGGTGCGCTTACTGTAGGGGTCATGTTGTTTTTCTTTCCAGTTTTATATGGAGATAGCTATCAAGGAATGTATGAGGTTATTCAAGACGCTTCTACTGTACAGGTATTTTCGCTTTTAAGTTTATTGTTGTTGGCATTGCTAAAACCTCTTGCTGCGTCATTGACTTTAGGTGCAGGGGGCGATGGAGGGGTTTTTGCGCCTAGTATTGTGGCGGGAGCATTTTTGGGATTGTTGTTTGCTACGGTTTGTAATCAGTTTTTTACAATGGAATTAAGTATGCTGAACTTCGCGTTGGTTGGTGCAGCAGCTACATTATCGGCGTCTATTTATGCTCCGCTTACTACATTGCTTTTGGTGTGCAATTTATTACCTAATGGGTTTGATCTGTTTGTCCCTATATTAATAGCAAGTTTGGTGGCCAATACTTTTTCAAAAATATTGCTGCCATACAATGTTTATAGCTATCATCGTTATCTAGAAAATAAAAATCGAGTTACAGTATAATCTTGTTGCAGATTGGTTTATTGGTTAATTAAGTGTCAAATATAATTCCAAATCTATTTTTACATTTAAATTTGGTGGAAGATATAAAAATTATAAAATGCAATTAGAAGAGTTAAAAGCTGAGGTTGGACATATTTTGTCTAATGATTCCATTTCTATTGACGCACGATTAACATCGGTCTGTGAATATTTACAAAATAAAGTTACTTACTATGATTGGGTAGGTTTTTATTTTGCAAACCACAATACAAAGACACTCCATTTGCGTGCCTTTGCTGGAGAGCCTACAGATCATGTAGAGATACCTTTTGGTAAGGGGATTTGTGGTCAAGTGGCTGTTTCAAATAATAATTTTGTTGTTCCAGATGTAAATGCACAGGATAACTATATCTCTTGTAGTATAGATGTGAAGTCGGAAGTGGTTATTCCATTATTTAAAAATGGAGTCAATTTAGGTCAAATCGATATTGATTCACATACGGTTGATGCTTTTGATGAGGAAGATGAGCGTTTTCTAGAATGGGTAAATCAGCAAGTAGCAGAAATACTATAAATGCAATTTATTAGTAACTGTTTTTTAATTATTGATGAGTAAATCCACGTTAAAATAGATTTAATTTATTGGTAAATAAGTACTTTCAAATAATTTAATACTCTTGCTTATTTTAAAATTAGAAAAATAGTCTTATATTTGCAATCAGATTATTCAATATATCAGGAGGGGGGCGGCTAAAGTCCCTCTCTTTTTTTGGTACTAACTATTAAAAAGCGCCTAAGATGTTACAAGATAAGGTGGAGAAGTTGCTTGACGAAGCGCTGGAAGAGAGACCGTCTCTTTTTTTAATTGATTTAAAAATCAGTACTGCAAATCAAATTACGATAATTATCGATGGAGATGAAGGAGTGAGTTTGCAGGATTGCGTAGATGTAAGTCGAGCTATCGAACATAATATAGATAGAGAAGAATACGATTTTTCTATAGAGGTTGCTTCGGCGGGAGCAACTGAGCCCATAACAAACCCTAGACAATACCTAAAGAATATAGGTAGAAAGTTAAAGGTTAAAACCGTAGAAGGGGATAAGATAGAAGGGCGGCTAGAAGCAGTTAGCGATGATGGAATCACACTAACGTGGAAAGCAAGAGAACCGAAGCCAGTAGGTAAAGGAAAACATACCGTAGAAAAAGAAACGGTATTAGAGTATAACAATATTAAAGAAGCCAAAGCGGTGATAACATTTAACTAAAGCAGGACATGGAAAACTTAGCGTTAATCGAATCTTTTTCAGATTTTAAAGACAACAAATCCATAGATAGGGTAACTCTAATGGCTATCTTGGAGGATGTTTTTAGAAGTGCTTTAAAAAGAAAGTTTGGTAGTGATGATAACTTTGATATCATTATAAACCCAGACAAAGGTGACCTTGAGATTTGGAGAAACCGAGTGGTAGTTGAGGATGGAATGGTAGAAGATTCTAACCAAGAAATTTCCCTTAGCGAAGCAAGAAAAATTGAGCCAGACTTTGAGGTTGATGAAGATGTATCAGAAGAAGTAAAGCTGTCCGATTTAGGAAGAAGAGCTATTCTAGCGTTACGTCAAAACTTAGTTGCTAAGATACAAGAGCATGACAATGTAAACCTATATAAGTATTTTAAAGACTTAGAGGGGGAAATTGTTACTGCAGAAGTACACCACGCTCGTAGTAGAGCTGTGATTCTTATTGATGATGATGGTAATGAATTAATTATGCCAAAAGATAGGCAAATACCTTCAGATTTCTTTAAAGTAGGTGATAGCGTTCGTGGAGTAATAGAAAGTGTAGAGCTAAAAGGTAATAAGCCGGCAATTATTATGTCGCGAACCCATCCTAAATTCTTAGAGCGTCTTTTTGAACAAGAAGTTCCTGAGGTGTTTGATGGTCTTATTACAATAAAAAATGTGGTGAGAATACCAGGCGAGAAAGCAAAGGTTGCAGTAGAATCGTATGACGATAGAATTGACCCTGTGGGTGCTTGTGTGGGTGTTCGTGGTTCACGTATTCACGGAATTGTTCGTGAATTAGGTAACGAAAACATAGATGTAATTAATTACACTA
>JAJYTI010000039.1 GCA_021793135.1 Bacteroidota bacterium | reverse complement strand
TAAATCGGTAGCTTTAGTAACAATGTTTACTGTACCACCTACTGAAGAGATTGCTAATTTAGAAGATCCTAATCCACGTTGTATTTGAATAGCATTTGCAACGTCGGTCATTCCTTGCCAGTTTGACCAGTACATTTTACCATCTTCCATTCCATTAATTGGCTGTCCATTAAGTAAGAACGCTGTATTTGTTTGGTCGAAACCTCTTACATACATTCTTGAATCTCCATATCCACCTGCTTGACCAGCAACGTGAACAGAAGGAGTATTCTTTAAAATCTCTGGGAACTCTTGGTTACCAGATTTTCTTTGAACTTCTTGTGCAGTTACAGTAGATACAGCAATTGGTGTTTCTCTATCTGCAGCTAAGTCAATTAGTCCAGAACCTACTAAAACGATTTCACTTAATACGTTCTCATCTGCTCTAAGTCTAATTTGACCTAAATTGATTTGATTTCCAGTAATATTAAAGTCGATACTTCTAGATTTAAAACCTACATACGAAACATTTAATTTACCAGAATTAACATCTACATTTAATGTAAAGTTACCGTCAAAATCGGTAACCACTCCTGTAGAAGTTCCACTTAATTGGACACTAGCTCCTAAAAGTGGCATTCCTGAATCAGCATCTACTACTGTACCTGATACCTGGTTTTGGCCGTACATAGCAACTGAGCCTAGTAAAATTAATAATAGAAGAAATTTTCTCATGGTGTATTTTGATTGAATTAGTAATACAAGGGCAAAAATACATCTTTTCTTTAAAGAAAAGATAAAATCAACTTGAAAATTATAAAATTATGCAAATGCTTTATGTCATCTTAAAAACAAAAAAGCGAGAATCGCATCATTACGAGACTCGCTTTTGAATTCTTCTTTTATATTATTTAATTATATTGAATATTATCTAATCTTTCCTTTAAAGGTTGAATAAATGCAAAATACTCTTCATGGAATTCCGCATCTAAAGGTTCGGATGCAGGTAAGTCTTGTTGGAATGGATCTACTTGTTTACCATTTTTCCAGAATCTATAACATACGTGTGGTCCACTAGTGTTTCCTGTCATACCTACCCAACCAATTACATCTCCTTGTCGAACATAATCTCCTACTTTTACATTTCTTTGTTTCATATGTAGGTATTGCGTTTCGTATGTAGAATTGTGTCTAATTTTAACATAATTCCCATTTCCACCACGCATTGCAGATTCGCTTACTACTCCATCGGCAGTAGCTAAAATTGGGGTTCCAATAGGTGCTGCGAAATCTGTTCCTAAATGTGGACGTACTTTATTACCATAATAAGCAATACGTCTATTTAGATTATACCGAGAAGATATTCTACTATATTTTACAGGAGCCTTAAGGAAAGCGCGTCGTAAATTATTTGCTTCTTCATCAAAGAAATCATACACTTCACTGTTTTTTTCCGAAGCGAAGTTAAAGGAGTAAAGCGGTTTTCCAGCATGTTCAAAAATAGCTGCTTTTATTTCTCCAAGACCTACAGGAATAGTATCATTTATATATTTTTGAGTATATACAACTTTAAACTTATCTCCTTCTTGCAATTTAAAGAAGTTAACAGTCCAGGCATAAATGTTTGATAATCGATCTGTCATAAGCGGGCTTAAATTCTGCTCTTGCATAGTCTTCGCTAATGAACTTGTGATTACTCCAGCTGCTTCATGCTCTTTTATAGTTATTGGCTTCTTTTTATTTTCTACGTTTACTTTATCTTCAAAATCAATAATAGTAAACTCAACTTTATCATTTTCGTATATAAAAGCTTTTGCGGTTTGTGCTTCATCTTTGTTACGTAAGATAACATAAGGACGTCCTTCTCTTATTTTACGTACATCGAATTTATCTTGGAAGTTATTTGCTATTTCTAAAATAGTACCTTGAGAGATTCCATAAGTATCTAAAATCTTACCGAATGTATCCCCAGATTGTATGGTATCGCGTATTACTTCGTAATCGTCTAATAAAAAACCATATTCTATTTGAGGTTTTTCTTCCCTCTGTTCTGTTTCTTCAACAGTGTTTTGATTTTTGGCTAAGGTTTTATCCTCTTTTTTTGTAGTGTCGCAGGATATTTGCAAGAGTACTACAAATATTAATAAACCAAGTTTTCTCACGATTATAATAAGCTTTCCTGAAGGGTTAAACAATGTAATTCTGACTTTTATCCCCCAAATATCTAAATAAATCGATTAATGGCCTAGTTTCAAATGCTAAAAAATGAACTTTAACGCATATTCTATGCAAATTATTCGATTTTAAGCTCTGTTTTGAGATTCTTATACTCTGTCAACGTTGCTTTTAATGATCCTACAGCTAAGTCCGCTTTTATTAGTAATGGTATTTTATTCTCATCGTCACTTATCCAAACGGTCAAACTTTCTTTCTCTTTAAAAACTCTTCCAGATTGTACATATGGTCTAAATATCATGGTTTTCACTTTACCAAAAGGAGTGCGAATAACTTCTTTACCTAAATATTTTAACCTCATGGCATAGTTCTCCTTATCAAAGAAAAGATTTATATCCATAAAATCTCCTTCTTTTAAAGTCTTACCATCCATTTGGTTTCTAGCATAATAAAAGCTTGATAACAAATCTTGTGTTTGTTTTTCTATACTATAAATTTCCTCAGTATTATGTTTTCTATCATTTACTAAAACTGTTGAATTACGATGATCAAAATCCATAACTATGTCTTTAGTATATCCTCCTTCATAGATATCTCTAATAAAACGATAGGGTTGATCGGTTTTTCTATCTATATAGGTTTCATAAGTATCATCTACTTTAAAAAACACTCTAGACACACCGCGGGTTTTCCCTTCTCCTACGATATGATATACTGAATGGCCATTTAACTCGGTTGCATTCACACTTAGTTCTGCGTAACCAGCTGTTAATATTCCATAATGTACTCTAAAACGAAAATACTCTCCATCACCAAAAGCTTTATTTGAATTTTGACCAAAGCTTGCCAGAGAAAATAGGAAGAATATTATAAATGGTAATCTTCTCATATGTTGTTGAATTAGCAATTAATGTCAGTTAATAGTTTTATCAAATATTATACAAAAAAACCCTATCTCGTAATTTGATAGGGTTTTTTGTGAATGAATTAACTATTTAACTAAATCATTACAAAGTTCCTCGAAGTTCTTGTTCTCTTTCAATAGCTTCAAAAAGAGCCTTAAATGTACCTTTACCAAAAGATTTAGCTCCTTTACGTTGAATAATCTCGATAAACATGGTTGGTCTTACTCCTAATGGTTTCGTGAATAGTTGTAATAAATAACCTTCATCATCTACATCTACTAAAATTCCCAGTTCTTTTAAAGATTCTACATCTTCATCAATTGGACCAACTCTTTCAATTAGATCATCGTAGTAAGTAGTAGGAATAGTCAAGAATTCAACACCTCGGCTTTGTAGCTCTCTAACGGTCTTGATAATATCGTTTGTTGCAAGTGCTAAGTGCTGTACTCCTGGACCGTTATAGAATTCGATATACTCTTCAATTTGAGATTTTTTCTTTCCTTCTGCTGGCTCGTTAATTGGAAATTTAATTCTTCCATTTCCATTTGCCATTACTTTACTCATAAGGGCTGAGTATTCTGTAGAGATATCTTTATCATCAAATGAAATAATTTGTCCAAATCCTAATACATCTCTATAGAATTCTATCCATTTATTCATCTCACCCCAGCCGACATTTCCTACAGTGTGGTCTATATATTTTAACCCAGTAGACTCAGGCTTATAAGATGGATTCCATTCTTTATATCCTGGTAGGAAAGGACCTTTATATTCAGCACGTTCAATAAAGATATGTACTGTTTCTCCGTAGGTATAAATACCTGAACGAACTACTTTTCCATGTTCATCTTCGATTACCTCGGGCTCTAAATAAGATTTAGCACCACGTTTTGTAGTTTCTTCCCACGCACTTTTAGCATCGTCTACCCAAAGCGCCATTACTTTTACTCCATCTCCATGCAAATCGATATGCTCGTTGATAGAACCACCTTTATTTAATGGACTGGTTAATACAAAACGAATTTTATCTTGTTGTAAGACATAAGAAACCTTGTCTCTACAACCAGTTTCTAAACCTCTATATGCAACTGGTTGAAAACCCCAAGCAGATTGATAGTAATGTGCAACTTGTTTTGCATTACTTACATAAAACTCTACATAGTCTGTTCCTAAAATAGGTAGGAAATCCTTTGCATCTTCAACTTCTTTCTCTAATTGCAAAGAAGTTTTATCTTTTGCTGCCATAATTTTTTATTATTAATTTAAGTTGATTTATAAATCGAGCTTCAACTCGTGTTGTTTAATTTTATTTATCCTCCTCTTCTAACCAAGATTTATAATAATCTGAGTCTGCTAACTTTTCTGCTTCTTTGGTCACCATTAAAGGCCTAAAAGTATCTACCATAACCGCTAGCTCTTCGGTTCCTTTTTTCCCAATACTTCTTTCTGCAGCACCTGGATGTGGTCCATGTGGAATACCAGCTGGGTGTAATGTGACATGTCCTTTTTTAATATTATTCCTGCTCATAAAATCACCATCTACATAATACAACACTTCGTCGCTGTCTATATTACTATGGTTGTATGGTGCTGGAATTGCATCGGGATGATAATCGTAAAGCCTAGGTACAAAACTACAAATCACAAGTCCTGCTGTTTCGAAAGTTTGATGTACTGGAGGTGGTTGATGTATGCGCCCTGTAATCGGTTCGAAGTCATGTATTGAGAAGGCATAAGGAAAATTATAACCGTCATAACCTACAACATCAAATGGATGAGTAACATACTCTAGCTCTAATATCTCATCCTTTTTTTTGATTTTCATCAAAAAAGAACCTTTTTCATCATGTGGCACTAACTCTGTAGGAGCACGAAAATCTCGTTCGCAGTATGGCGAATGCTCCAACAATTGACCAAACCAATTTCTATAACGCTTAGGTGTATAAACTGGATCTTTAGTTTCTACAATTAGCAAACGATTATCTTCT
The DNA here is from genome assembly GCA_021793135.1 of Bacteroidota bacterium. Taxonomy (GTDB): domain Bacteria; phylum Bacteroidota; class Bacteroidia; order Flavobacteriales; family Flavobacteriaceae; genus JAJYTI01. Next base: position 8,911 of record JAJYTI010000039.1, on the reverse strand, counting down.
GTATCAAATTCTATCTGATAAATAATTCCTCTTGGTATTACTAAGTAATCTCCATATTTAAAAGAAATATTACCCATAAGTGTTTTTAGAGTTCCACTTCCTTCATGGATAAAAAGCACCTCATCGGAATCAGAATTCTTATAGAAATAATCAGTCATGGATTTTTTTGGTGCTGCAAGTGCTACATGGCAGTCTGAATTTGTAAGAATGATTTTTCTGCTTTCGAGAAAATCATCAGTTGGGGGCAAATCAAATCCTTTAAGTAATAAAGATCGTATATTATTAGCATCTGCAATTTCGGGAGCTACTGAATATCTATTTCCTATAGCTTTCACTTGTGTAGGTCTATGTATATGATATAAATTACTATACATTCCATCAAAGCCTATAGTCCCAAAAAGCTGTTCATAATATAAACCGCCATCGGGTTTACGAAACTGGGTATGACGCTTTGGAGGTATCTTTCCTAATTTATGGTAAAACGGCATAGTTATTATGTTTTTCCCAAATATCGGATTTTTTTGTCAAAAAACATAAGGCTAGAGCTTAAAATACCCTCTAAATTTGAACCTATTAGAAAATATTTTTACACAAAACACAATAAACGTTTTTTCGTTTATTTCTATTAGAACGGATATCCAACTACTACATAAAACTGAGAAACTTTTAACTCAGGAGAATAAGAGTACTTAACTTCTATAGGACCTAAGAATGTTTCCATTCCATAACCTACAGCAAAGCCAGAATATGGAACTTTTCTATACCAATCTCCGCTTTTAAATAAATCATCGCCTACGTTTGCAATATTGTACGCTATATTCACGTGATTTTTAGGTAAGAATTCAAAATCTAATCCTGCTTTTAAAAGTAGATAAGTATCTCCTCGCAAGCTAAATGGTGCATATCCGAGCATTTGAATCATATTCTGGCTAGTACCATACCCGTATCCTCCAACTAAAAAATCTAAGGATCGAGTACTTTGTCGCCCTAATGCAAAACCTGCTTCAAATCTACTTACTAAGGTAAGGTTATTTGCAATAGGCATAGCGCCTGAGGCTTGACCACGAATTACACTAAAGGATCCATTCTCTGCATGGCGCTGACCATTAGCATATAGCAATTGCTCCATATCTCCTCGAAGAAATATTCCGCGTGTTGGATAAAAAGTATCATCGAAAGTATCGTACATAACATACCCTATAGCGCTATAAAAGTTTGAACTATAGAAAGTCGTTTTAGAATCCTTCTCACCACCTAAACCAAATGTATCAGAATATACTCGTAACCATTTGTGTTGTGCTCCAATTCCAATTAAAAAACTTCTTTTAAATATCGTTTCTAAATAGAGTCTATTTCTCCAAATATTATGAGTTATAGTTAGCTTATTTATACCTGGAGTTTCTCCTATTTCATCAAACTCACGATCCATTAAGCTTACATCGGCATTTACATTAGACTTATCGTATTTAGAACTTAATCCTATACTCCAATGTTTTCCTTTATCGATATAGTAATCGAAACGATACCTAAGATTATCGCCTACAATAAAGTCAAATGAAGCAATATCATTATTCGTAATTAATCGTTTTCTAGTTAAGTTTAATAAAGCCGATGTTTTATAAACATCATCGTAATGTGCGGCGATTCGTAGAGATTGCTTATTTGGGCTTTCTCTAAGATGGAAACTTACGATATATTCATTATCCTCAACCTCTTTAAGATCGTAATCTATACTTGCAAAATTTCTTGTTGCTAATAGGTTATATACTCCTAAATCGAAATCCTTATAACTTACTTTTTCTTTAGAATCGATTTTTAATTTTCCTATAACGTAAGAACGAGTATAATTTTTTATTCCATCTACGTGGATTTCTCGAATATTGATAGAATCTTTTAAAACAATTTTTTCATGTTTTAAAGTAGAGGGCTTTTGCTTTTTAGCAATTTCTTGAAGTATTTCTTTTTGTTCATTAGCTGCCTTTTGCCCAGATGCAATAATCTCCTTACTTTTATCAAAAGACATCACAGTATAATCACTTATATCAGGATGCATATAAACATCTACTTTTTCCTTCTTACTATCCATTCCACGAGTAGTTGTAAAGCTACTTAACTGCGTAAGTACATCTATAATAGAATTTAGTTCGTCTTTTGTTTTTAAATCGTCTTGAACATCTACTCCGATAACAATATCTACTTTAGATCTTATTTTATCTATTGGAAAGTTATTTACTACTCCTCCATCAATTAAGAGTTTATCATCAATAATCTTTGGATTAAATAAAGAAGGTAATGCTCCACTAGCCGAAATAGCTTTTGCTAAGGATCCAGACTCTAAGACCACTTCTTCGGCAGTTTCTATATCTGTCGCAATACATAAAAATGGAATAGGAAGATCTGAAAAATTTTCAATAGTACTGACATGTTGTGTTAATCTAGAAAGCAAATTGTATACATTTTGCCCTCTAGAGAATCCACTTGGAAATCCTAATTTAAACTTATCAAATGGCAATGTAATTGCATATCTGTCGGATTCTGCTTTCTCATAAAATGTTTTGGCATTTCTAGGAATTAGGTCTTGAATAAGAGTGGTAAAGTCTGTTCCATTTATAATTGAGTCTAGTTCGGTAGCATTATACCCTGCAGCGTATAACCCTCCTACAATAGCACCCATACTTGTTCCTGCAATATAATCTACTCTTACACCGTTTTCTTCTAGCGCCTTAAGCACCCCTATATGCGCAAAACCTTTTGCTCCTCCTCCGCTTAGTACTAATCCAACTTTAAGGTCTCCTGAAGGGTTTTCTATGGATTTAATAGTATCCTGCGCCTTTAAACTCACAACACAAAATAAACAAGATAATAAAACTAAAAATCTCATATATCGTCCCTATAATAATTCGTAATTAATTTTGCTTTAGCTCTTCCTATTACATTGGAAAGCTCCTCAAAGTTAGCTGATTTTATTCTTTTTAGACTCTTAAAATGTTGTAATAAATTCTCTATGGTTTTAGGTCCAATTCCAGGTATATTTTCAAGGTCACTATGTAATGCATTTTTACTTCTTTTTTGTCTATGAAAATTTAAACCAAAACGGTGTGCTTCGTTTCTTAACTGCTGAATAATCTTCAATGTTTCCGACCCTTTATCGATATATAATGGTATAGGATCCCCTGGAACAAATATCTCTTCTAATCGTTCTGCAATTCCTATAACAGCAACTTTATCTCTAATTCCTAATACTTCTAAACTTTCTAATGCAGCGCCTAACTGTCCTTTACCTCCATCTATTACAATAAGTTGCGGTAAAGATTCTCTCTCTTCTACTAAACGTTTGTAACGTCTATACACCACTTCTCGCATTGACTCGTAATCATCAGGACCTTGAACCGTTTTTATATTAAACTTACGATAATCGCGTTTACTAGGTTTAGTATTTTTAAACACTACACACGCTGCAACAGGGTTTGTTCCTTGTAAATTACTATTATCAAAACACTCTATGTGTCTTGGCAATTCTTTCATTCGCAGATCAGTTTTCATCTGCGTTAAAATTCTTGTTTCGTGACGTTTTGGATCAACGATTTTCATTTGTTTAAATCGCTCCATTCTAAAATACTTAGCATTACGCAAGGATAGATCTACAATATGCTTTTTATCACCCACTTTTGGAACTGTAACTTTTATATCCTCTCCCAATTTTAAAGGAAATGGCAGGTACACTTCTTTAGATTGCGAATCAAATCGTTGACGTAGTTCTATAACTGCTAATCGCAAAAGCTCCTTATCGGTTTCTTCAAGTTTTTTCTTAATCTCCATGGTATGTGAACGAATCACTCTACCAAAAGCTATCTGTAAAAAGTTTACATATCCGTAACTTTCATCGGATAGAATAGTAAAAACATCTACATTATGAATTTTAGGATTTACTACTGTAGATTTAGCATGATAGTTCTCTAATATATCGATTTTTTCTTTGATCTGCTGAGCTGCTTCAAATTCTAAATTCTCAGCATGTTGCTTCATCTTACTTTTAAATTCTTGTAACAGACCTCTGAAATCTCCACGGATTATATTTCGAACCGCATCGATACTCTTCATATACTCTTCTTCGGTTTGCAAACCTTCGCATGGCCCCAAACAATTATTTAAATGGTATTCCAAACAAACCTTATACTTGCCTTCTGAAACATTTTTTCTAGATAAATGATAGCTACACGAACGTAACGGATATAGAGAACGGATAAGCTCTAAAAGGGTTCGAACCGTTTTCATACTTGTATAAGGACCAAAATATTCAGAGCCATCTTTCACTAAATTTCTAGTGTAAAATACTCGTGGAAAACGTTCGTTTTTAATACAAATCCATGGATAAGTCTTATCGTCTTTAAGCAGAACATTGTATCGTGGCTGGTATTCTTTTATCAAATTATTTTCCAGCAACAAAGCATCGGTTTCAGTTTCTACTACAATATGTTTAATACGAACAATACGCTTTACTAGCATTCTAGTACGCGCATTATCATGAGTTTTGCTAAAGTAAGAAGATACTCGCTTCTTTAAGTCGATTGCCTTTCCTACATATAAAATCTTACCATCTTTATCGTAAAATTGATATACGCCTGGACTCTTTGGCAAAGTAGCTAATTGCAGTTGAATAGGTAATTTGTCCATAACACATCAAAGGTAACTATTGTTTAGCACAAGACAAGTGGGGTATAAAACCAAATAATTACTTCTATGCTTCATTATCCTGAAACAACCTATTACAATGCTTTAATAGCTTCTCTTAAATAGGTTTCTAGAAAATAAATGAGCATCTTTGAAATCTGTAATATTATTACTTATATTTATTTCGTCGTAACAACAGACCACACCTAATGAATATCGCCATTTTATCTCGGGGAACTTATTTGTATTCTACACAAAGCCTTTTACGTGCTGGTGAACGTCGCGGACACAACATTCGCATTATAGATGCGATGTACTGTACGCCGGGAATATTAAATCATAAACCCAAATTGTTTTTCAATGATGCTATATTAGAAGATTTCGATGCCGTAATTCCACGCATAGGAGCATCGGTCACTTATTATGGAACAAACATCGTTAGGCAATTTGAAAGCATGAGGGTATTCTCCACCGTTTCTTCGGAGGCTATTTTAAACTCTAGAGACAAATGGACTAGCTTACAGATTTTAGCCAAAGCAAATGTGCCTATACCAAATACTATTTTAGGTTCTGGCCATAATGTAGAAGCTATTTTGGACACGATAAAAGGTGACCAGATGATTATAAAACTTATAGAAGGTACACATGGCCAAGGTGTGATTCTCACGGAATCATACCAAGGTACTCTAGCCCTTATTGAAGCTTTACAAGCCGCGGATGTTAAGTTTTTAATTCAAGAATATATAAAGGAGTCCAAAGGTGCCGATTTACGTGCAATTGTTGTAGATGGTGTAGTAGTTGCATCCATGCGACGACAAGGACAAGATGGTGAATTTCGATCCAATCTACATAGAGGAGGTACTTCTACTAAAGTCAAACTTAGTTATCAAGAAGAAAAAGTGGCACTGCAAGCAGCAAGAGCATTACAATTAGGGGTTTGTGGTGTAGATATACTTCAATCTAATAATGGACCTATTGTTCTAGAAGTGAATTCTAGCCCAGGACTTGAAGGAATTGAAACAACTACAGGAAAAAACATTTCCCGAAGCATCATTTCGTATATTGAGCGTAGTGTTCTTCTTAAATAAACAATACTATTATTTATGTCATTAGAAAATAAAGACTTAATCCTATTAGGAGAAACCATAAAACCCGGCGAGAGCAAGACTGTAGATTTTAATATTGCGAAATTATATACTTCTACTACAGTAGAAATTCCTGTGATTGTAGAACGCTCTTTACAGCCAGGACCAGTAGTGCTTTTAACAGGAGGAATACACGGAGATGAAATCAATGGTGTTGAAGCGGTAAGAAATGTAATTGTTAGAAAAATAAACAGACCCAAAATTGGTACCATAATCTGTATTCCTATTTTAAATATTTTCGGATTTCTTAATGGTAAACGTGAATTTCCCGATGGTAGAGATCTTAATCGGACTTTTCCAGGAATAAAAAGCGGATCGCTTGCCAGTCGTGTCGCTTATCATTTTGTAAATGAAATTCTACCACATGTGGATTATTGCTTAGACTTTCATGCCGGTGGCGCACAACGATTCAATGCACCACAAATACGTGTAAAACCTGGTGATGACAGATTACTTAGTTTAGCCAAAATCTTTAATGCTCCTTTTATTATTTACTCGAAAAACATCAAAAACTCTTATCGAGAAACGTGTGATAGAATGGGGATTCCAATGCTTCTATTTGAAGGAGGAAAAACCAATGAGGGAAACAAGCATATAGTCATGGAAGCTGTAAAAGGAGTAAAACGATTCCTAAATCATTTAGGAATGCTAGAGGATAACTTAAAGACATCTCCTGCTAAAATCGCTCCTATAATTATAAACAAAACTAAGTGGATGCGTGCTTCAAAAAGCGGCTTACTACATCTTAAAATAGATTGTGGAAAATATGTAGAAAAAGGTGAATTCATAGCAACAATCACTGACCCTTACGGAACGATGCGTCATAAGGTTTTAGCTCCACATGCAGGTTTTGTAATAAACACCAATCAATCGCCAATAGTATATAAAGGAGATGCTATATTCCACATATCTAACGATAAGACTATAAAACTAAATGAATAAGACTGCACTTAGAAACAAATACATTGCACTGCGAAAAGGATTAAATGAAAACGAGATAGAAGACAAAAGCCTAGCTATTGCTAACCAAGCTTTAAAAATGTCTATTTGGGATAAGTCTTTCTATCATATCTTTCTATCAATTCAAGAAAAAAAAGAGATTAACACCGAGTATCTTCTACATATTCTTCATGGTAAGGACAAAAATGTTTGTGTACCCGTCATGAAAGAAGATGGACACTTGGAACACATATTACTACAAGACAATACACAAATTAAAATTGCCAATTTTGGTGTACCCGAGCCAGTGGATGGAATTGCTATTCCAGCAAATAAAATGCAAGTAGTATTTGTACCTCTTATGGCTTATGACAGCAAAGGAAACCGAATTGGATATGGAAAAGGTTTCTATGATAAGTTTCTAGCACAAACCACCAATAACACGTTATTTATAGGATTATCTTTCTTTGCTCCAGAAGAAAGCATTTCGGCAGATCCGCATGATATGCCATTACATTATTGTATTACCCCAGAGAAGATTTATACTTTTTAATACAATTACGCTTCCATTTTTTCTTTTTCCGTAATTGGTTTTGGGAAAGCAGATTTATTAAATAACAACAATAGTCCGATACCTACACTTATAGAAGTGTCTGCTATGTTAAATACAGGTTCGAAAAAAGTAAAGTATTGCCCCCCTCTAAATGGAACCCATTCGGGAAGATAACCAGACCAGATTGGGAAGTACAACATATCTACAACTTTTCCATGGAAAAGGCTACCATAACCTCCTCCTTCAGGGAATAAAGTTGCTACTTGATTTACACTATCATTAAAAATAACTCCATAAAATACGGAGTCTATAATATTACCAAATGCTCCAGCAAATACTAAACATAAAGCCACAAGCACTACCGTAGGTAATTTTTTTCTAATGGAGTCGTAAAGCCAATATCCTATCCCTACAATCGCGAGCAATCTAAAACTTGTTAATAGCAATTTACCATAGGCTCCAGGAAGTTTCATCCCCCACGCCATTCCTTCATTTTCAACAAATAATATTCGGAACCATTCAAACACACGTATTTCTTCACCAAGAAAGAAATTCGTTTTGATATAAATCTTAGATATCTGATCGACTATTAGAATCAAAGCGATTATCAAACCTGCTTTACGTAAACTCATAGTAAAATTTTAGAGAACAAAAATAAAGATAAAATTATGTTTAGAAAGCTTTTAATTATCAAAGCTTACTTAAACAAATCAATTCGGATATATAATCCACTAGAATATTTTAAAAAAAGCCGGTAAAGAACCGGCTTTTATATTGAGATATATGGAGTTTGGATAAAACAAAAACAGGATGTTTTACTTCTGCATGTTCTTAGCTTCTATACTAAGTGTAGCATGCGGAACTAACTTTAAGCGTTCCTTGTTTATTAGCTTACCTGTTACTCTACAAATTCCGTATGTTTTGTTCTCAATACGAATTAATGCATTCTTAAGATCTCGTATAAATTTCTCTTGACGAATAGCCAATTGAGAATTTGCTTCTTTACTCATCACCTGACTTCCTTCTTCAAATGCTTTAAAGGTAGGTGAAGTATCGTTCGTACCGTTATCGGTATCATTCTTATATGCACTGTTAATAAGTGCAAGATGCTCTTCTGCTTTAGCTATTTTCTCTAAAATCAGCTCCTTAAATTCTTGGAGCTCAGCATCGCTGAATTTTGTTTTTGTTGCTTGATCCATATCTTTTTATTTTATGCGTTCTTACTAATTTTTATTTTAGATTCAATGTCGTCAAAAGCTAGTAATGTTCCATCTTCTAGCTTGTCGACAAACTTTAAATCGTCTGTTAAAGTTTCTTGTTTAATATATGAAATATTTTCGGTTACTGCAACCTTCAATTCCTCTGTCTCTTGTAAAACAACTACGATTCTATCCGTTACCTCAAAACCTGAGTCTTTTCTTAAGTTTTGTATACGATTTACTAAATCTCTAGCTATTCCTTCATTACGTAGCTCTGGAGTTATAGTTACATCTAAAGCCACAGTAATACCATCATGAGAAGCTACTTGCCATCCTTCGATATCTTTAGGACTAATTAGCATTTCGTCTGCTGTAATGGTTTCAGACGTTCCATTAACTTCCAA
>JAJYTI010000038.1 GCA_021793135.1 Bacteroidota bacterium | reverse complement strand
ACACTTATGATTCAGAAATATTCTGGTTTTTTAAAGGTAAAGTAGGTAGTTAAAAGAGCATGTGTTATTTGTTAAGTTTGTTTACAACCAAAATAATGAAGTATCTTTGTGCCATTCAATTCCATTTCTCTTATTTATTTTTTATACAATGATAAATCAATAGAATGGTGGTTTGATATAAGGAGGATGATAATTGTAACTGAAGAATTTCATAGAAAACAGCCTAAAGAGAATGTTTTACTACTTTGACTTACTTGGAACTGCTGCGTTTGCAGCATCGGGAGTGTTGGCTGCTATCCATAAACGCATGGATTTCTTTGGTATATTTATTATTGCCTTTGTTACTGCGGTTGGTGGAGGGACGCTTAGAGATTTGCTTTTAGGTGCCGATATTGCTTGGATGAAAGATCTAAATTATATGTATGTTACAATTGTAACAACAATTTTTAGTATGTTTTTTCATAGAGAAGTAGGAAAACATAATTGGTCTCTTGCTATTCTTGATAGCATAGGTATGGGTGTTTTTACAGTCGTAGGTATCGAAAAAGGACTTATGTATGATCACTTTCCGCTTATTTGTATTGCATTAGGAACAATGACTGCCTGTTTTGGTGGGGTGATTCGTGATATTTTAGCTAACGAAATTCCAATTATTTTCAGAAAAGAAATTTATGCTACAGCTTGCATTGCAGGTGGTTCGGTGTATTTTGGACTTCAGTATTTAAATGTACCAAGCGACCAATTAACCCTATATGTGGCAAGTACCGTAGTAGTAATAAGGGTATTAAGCTTGTATTTTGATTTGTCTCTACCAAATATCTATTCTAGAGATGAGGATTAATCTAGTACGCTAGCTTTTATGTATATAAGCTGTATTGGCCATTCTCCTCTGTCAGTTTCTAATTCTGATATTTCTAATGCTACATCAAGTCCTTCTATTACTTCACCAAAAATGGTATAGCTATCATTTAAATGTTTACCGCTTATTGGCTCACCAACAAATATAAAAAACTCATATGGCGCAGTCTGATGTCCTGGGTTGTCTTTATATTCTTTTGCGCCAGACACCGTTCCTATTTTGTGAGTTCTTGAAGCACTTATTTCTGCTGGTAATAAGTAATGTCTGCCAATTTTATTGCGTTTTAATCCTACTTCTTTACCGTCGTTACTTCCAGCTTGAATAATAAAATCTTTGGCAATTCTGTGAAAGGTGGTCAAATCGAAATAACCTTCTTTTACTAAGAAAATAAAGTTTGCACGGTGTAAAGGAGTGTCTTCATAAAGCTTTATTACAATATCGCCAAGGTTTGTTTCTAGCTTTACTCTTGTTTCTGGATTTTCTTTTCCATATTTTTTTAAAAAATCTGGAGCAGTTTCTGTGGTTAAAGGTTCCCAATCCGATTTTTTCTCCTTTTCTTTTTTAGGAGTCTCTTTCTCTGAAATGGTATTGTTTTTTTCTGTTTTTATAGAATCTGTTGTCGGAGTAGCCTCAGAAATTTCATGCTTTTTTGTATCTTGACAACTAAGTTGCAGAAACATAAGTCCAATAATTAGGCTGTAATAAAACTTTTTTAATGACATTCGATAAATTTAAAAATCTATATACAAACATACAAAATCTACCATTGCCAGGTGAAACTAGTCAATTAAAGATGGCTCCGGCTACCCGATTGGTAGAGTTAAAACATCTTTCAAAACAAAATAATACTTGTAGAAAAGCGGGGGTAATGGCTCTGTTTTATGGAAAAGAAGAAATTAAACTAGCGCTTATTCGCAGAACATCAGATGGATCGGTACATTCTGGACAAATAGCGTTGCCTGGAGGAGAAAAAGAAGAAGCTGATGCTAGTTTATTAGATACGGCAAAACGAGAGATGTATGAAGAGGTAGGAGTTAAAGCAGATTCTTATGAGATAATACGCCCGTTAACAGATATATATATTCCGCCAAGTAATTTTTATGTGCAGCCTTATTTAGCCTTTTCGTCAAAGACTCCTGAGTTTAATAGACAAGAAAAGGAAGTGGCAGAGATACTTGAAGTGCCATTAGATTTATTGTTGGATGATGAATACATAATAAATAAAGAACTTAAGTCCGCTTATAATACGATAATTGAAGTACCAGCGTTTGAATTTTATGGACACATTGTATGGGGAGCCACAGCGATGATTCTATATGAAATCCGCGATTTGGTAAAACACGTTCAGCAATTAGCATAATTATGTATATTTGCAGGCTTCTATAAAATCATAGAACCGAAAATTAGCTTATGGGAATTTTTAAAAAAAATCCATTTGGACATATATTATTTTTAAAACGTTGGCTGATCCGTATTATGGGGGCAGCCACGCATAGACGTTTTAAGGGGTTTAATAAATTGGAGATAATAGGTAGCGATGTAATTCGGAATCTACCAGATACCAATGTGCTTTTTGTTTCAAACCACCAGACTTACTTTGCAGATGTTGTAGCAATGTTTCATGTTTTCAATGCAAGTTTGCATGGTAGGGAAGATAATATCAAGAATATTGGATATCTATGGAAACCTAAACTTAATATATACTTCGTTGCAGCGAAGGAAACTATGCAAGATGGGTTGTTGCCTAAGATTCTTGCGTATGCAGGATCTGTAAGTATTGAACGTACATGGCGTAGTAAAGGAGAGTCTGTAAATCGTCAAGTAAAAATGAGTGATATAAGTAATATCAATACCGCTCTAAAAGATGGTTGGGTGATTACATTCCCACAAGGAACTACTAAGCCATGGCGTCCTATTAGACGTGGTACAGCACATATTATAAAACGTAATAAACCAGTAGTAGTGCCAATTGTAATCGATGGATTTAGACGTTCCTTTGATAAGAAAGGAGTACGTATTAAGAAACGTGGGATTTTGCAATCTATGGAGATAAAAGAACCACTAGAAATTGATTATGAAAATGATAGCGTAGCAGATATTGTTGAGAAAATAGAATATGCTATCGAGCAACATCCATCTTTCTTAAAAGTAATTCCAGAAAATGAACTTAAAAAACAAAGAGAACTAGATAAACTACGTCAATGGCGTCAAGATGAATAATTGTTTAATCTTATCATAGATTTTAAAAAAGCGTCTTCTTTTATTAAAAAAAGACGCTTTTATTATGTAGAATGCTTATTTCAACTTGTTTTTATTGATTTCATCTTGCAATTGTCTGCGAATCTTTTGTTCGCGTTCTAAAGAGCTTTTTCTCAAATCCTCAAGTTCGTTTTCTGTTTCGTCAAGTTTTTCTCTAGCTTCTTTTGTATCGCTATGACTCTTTTTAAATCGATAAAACAAAATAGTAGACAGTAAGAGTAAAGCAATAATTATAGTCCACATTATAGTCTTATAAGAAGATTTTTTTGTGGGCATACCTAATAAGCTAATATTCTCAACATTCTCCTGAGTGTCTTTTAGCTCTTGCTTTAAGCTTTTTATTTCATTTGTAATACTATCTATTTTTACATTTTGTGAAGTCGTAGTTGTTTCAAATTCGTCTATAGTAGACTTTAAAGCACTTATAGAGTCTCGAATATTTCTTTGTAAAATATTCAACTCTGATATTTTTATAACTTTATAAGATTGATAAGTGTTTGACTTCTCTATTAGATTTGTAAATTGAGATTGGATGCTATTATCCTTCTTGTTCTCTTGACTGAATACGTTGAAGCTAAGAAATGTAGCAAGTAAAATTAATTTGATTTTCTTGTTTTTCATTGGGGAATTTAAAATCTAGTTGTTCAATAAGCGAACAATTTAATAAAAATAACGCACTATAAATAATTATAGTTTAGATAAAAGGGAGTAGTCAAAAACAATAAAAACACAATTATACACATAATATTCCTAAATATAAGATGTATTAAGTGTTATTGTGTTTGATAATATAAAAACATGCTTGTCGTAAGTGTAATCTTACAAAAAGTCTTCTTGCTTATGATTAAAACTATGATATAAGCGTTTATTCATACTTAAAAGTCTTTGCAAACTAGTGGATGAATTCGTTTTCTTTTTACGGGTTAAATTCTTTTTTATTATTGTTCTCATATCACATGCATTTTGAGATAAAATTACGTCTACTTATAATCATTTCGAAGCTTAATAAAGTGTTTAACTTTACTTTATTAGCACCTTATCAATTCTTTTTGTTTTAATACGAAAAGCTAAATATTAAAACCAAACAAAATCTCTTGATGAATTAAGGTATTATTAACTATATAAAACTACATAATCTGTAAGTTTGTGTAGAGTTTAATTTGGATTAATTATCATAATACTTCACTCATGAGAAACGTGTTTTTTTCATTTTTATTAGCTTTATTTTTAACCAATTTTTCCCTTGCCCAAATGCGTACACCAGCGGCCAGCCCGACACAGGAATTAAAACAAACCATTGGGGTAACGGAAGTAACTATAGAGTACTCTCGACCATCTTTAAAAAGTCGAGTAGTATTTGGAGATTTAGTGCCTTATGATAAACTATGGAGAACTGGAGCGAATTGGAATACTAAAGTAAGTTTTGATGAGCCAGTAATAGTTGGAGAAGTTACATTGGAACCTGGGACCTATGCGCTTTATACAGTACCTGGAGCACATGAGTGGGAGTTTATTTTTTACACAGATTATTCTAATTGGGGGTTACCTGAAGAATGGAATGAAGATTTGGTAGCTGCAAGAGTAAAAGGAAATGTAATGACGCTTCCTATAAGTTATGAAACGTTTACTATGAGTATAGATAGCCTGACACATGAATCTGCAAATTTGGGAATCATATGGGAAAAAACTTATGTAAGTATTCCATTGAAATTTCTTACAGATGAAATCGTCTTAGCATCGATAGATAAAACTTTAGAAGATGCGCCTAGCGCAGGAGATTATTATTCTGCAGCTGTATATTACTTAGAGGCTAATAAAGATATGAATCAAGCTGTAGAATGGATAAATACGGCAATCGATATGATGGGTGAGGATACGGAGTATTTTGTTTATCGTCAACAAGCTTTAATTTATGCAAAACTTGGAAATAGAAAAGAAGCAGTTAAGGCTGCAGAGAAGTCATTAAAGCTTGCAGAAGAAGTAGGTAATAAAGATTATATAGCATTAAATAAAAAATCGCTTGAAGCTTGGCGTTCTTAATTTGGTTGGCGATTTAAATGGAAAGTCGAATTGTGTTTTATCTCAATTCGACTTTTTTATTTATAGGATATTATCATTTTCAGATGTCTCTTTTTTTTGTAATAGATCTTTTTTTATCCTTTCTATGTTCGCTTCGTCTAATATTGATACACCTCGCTGGAGCATCATGCTATTTGGAAATGTGATAATTTCACCATCCAAACTCTTAATTATTACTTGAAAGGAGCGGATGTCTTCGATATGTCCGTATATAGAATCGTCTCCTTCATGTATTTTAATGAAATCTCCAATCTTATAAGGAAAGGTAAAAAACATTATAACTCCACTAGTTATATTGCTTAAAATAGACCATTGGGCAAAAAATGCAACACCAATGACCGCAAAAATAGAGGATAAAAATACATTTAAAGATTGTAATTGGACACCCCATATTATAAACAACGCTATAAAAAGTAAAAAACCATAGAGGTAATTAATGAACTTTTTTATCAATGCCGTTCGAGTTGGAAAACGCTCCCATTTTGTTGCAACACGTTTGATGACTTTTATAGTGTTAGTGCGTAGTATAATAAGTAGTACAAACGCAATAACAGTATATAGTATTTTATCGAAATATAATTCTATGACTTCCATACATTAAGGTATTAGAATTGAAGCTTAAAAATACAAAAATAAGAGCTACAACTTAGGTGAATTTAATTAAGCATTTATTAAACTAGAATACTTAAAAATTATTTTTTAAAGAAAGGGATAAGATAGGTTAGGGTGTATCCATAACCAACTCCAAAACTACTGTTATCGTAGGTTCTATTAAATCCAGGAGCATATAATACACCAAAGTTTTCTGGTCTTTTCTCAGTAATAGAGGCTTTTACTTCTAGGTTTAATCCTAAAAATAAGTTTTTGAATAACTCCGCTTTTATACCAAATTGAAATTCTAACCAATGTAAATCGAGGTTGTCAAATGTTTGATTAACTTCTCGAATTTCTGAAGGAAGTAATTTGTCGGTAGTATATACTCGATAGGAGTATAATGTTTCTTTAAAGTTAGAGTAGCCATAACGGAAACCTACATAAATAGCATTATTCATATCTAGCCAATTATTGTAGGCGTTATAATCTATTCCAGCTTTTAAATAACTTCCTTCTATATCTGCCGAAAGTTGGTCTTTATTCCAATGTTTTTTCTCGTTGCCTAATTCTGCAGCTACATAAAACTTTTTAGAAATACGCATATCTCCATTAATAGAGAAACCTCTATAATCCTTGTCTATTGCTGTTCTTGCAAGTTTTCCAATATCACCGCCTACACGAATCCCATAAGGAGATTTTATCTTAAGGGTGTCTTGATGGTCCTCTTCTTGAGCGTATAGGTTTGTAAAACCCAACAGACTAATGCAGAATAGTAATATGAGTGCTTTTCTCATCTTCTATAATTGGATTTAATACGGTTATGTTTTTTGCCCAAGTGGGAATAGTGTCGGAGTCAGAAATATCTTCTGCTTGTAGATTAGTAAATCGCATTTTGAAACCACAAGCTCTATTTACATATACTTCCTCTCTTTGATAATCAAATTGATAGATATTTGTGCGTTCTTCGCCATTTTTGATTATTGTAAATGCATAAGTAGATCGATCACCTTCGGTCGACAAAGGTATACGTATAGAATCGGCAGGAGCATCCCACACAATGGTGTTATGTTCTAGGTTTTCTACCTGTAAATGTTCTAAAGGTTTTATAAGCTCTGCTATATTATTGTCTGTAAAACTAATTACAAGGTTTGGAGTAGTCTGCGTTTCTTCAGAGCATATGTCGTCTACCGTACATCCAGAATAGATACTTGCAATTAGGATTACTAAAAAGGCTTTTACAAATTTATGCATAGAGCTAAATTACGATATCTTCTCTAAAAGTACAACGTTTTCTACATGATGTGTCTGAGGAAACATATCTACGGGTTGAACTTTTGTTAATTTATAATGTTCTTTAAGTGATTCTAAATCTCTTGCCTGTGTCGCAGAGTTACAACTTACGTACACAATTCGTGGTGCGCCAATATTAATAAGTTGTTTAACAACATCCGGATGCATTCCTTCTCTTGGCGGATCGGTTATAATTAAATCTGGATTTCCATAGGTAGATGCAAAATTGTCGTCAAACACTTTTCGCATATCTCCGACTAGAAAAGTTGTATTTTCTATTTTATTACGCTTTGCATTTTCTTTTGCGGCAGTGATCGCATCTGGTACTGCTTCAACTCCAACTACTTTCTTAGCATTTTTTGCAACGAATTGAGCAATAGTTCCTGTACCCGTATAAAGGTCATAAACAACTTCATTGCCTTTTAATTCAGCAAAATCTCTTACAACTTTGTATAGTTCGTAGGCTTGCGCTGAATTGGTTTGGTAGAAAGATTTGGCATTTACTTTAAATTGTAAGCCTTCCATTTCTTCCATGATAAAGTCATTACCATGATAGCAATGAATATCTAAATCATATATTGTATCATTTGCTTTATCATTTATTACATAAAGTAAAGAAGTAATGCTAGGGAATTCCTTTAGGATAGCCTCTAATAACGCTTCATTCTTTTTATCTACATAATGAAACTGAATAAGCACCATGAGTTCTCCAGTGCTGGAAGTTCTAATCATAAGTGATCGTAAAAGACCTTTTTTTTGCCGAACATCAAAGAATGGCATAGCTAATTCTTGTGCCTTGTCTTTTACAAAATCGCGAATAGCATTACTAGGATCTTCTTGCAGATAACATTTATTTAGATCTAAAATTTTATCCCACATTCCAGGAATATGAAATCCTAATGCATTTCTATTTGCTATTTCTTCACCACTATCTATCTGTTCTTTAGTTAGCCATTTGTTATTGCTAAAAGAGAACTCCATTTTATTACGATAAAAGTATCGTTGTTTTGAACCTAGAATGGGGTAGGTGTTTTCAGGTAACTTTACTTTACCAATTCGTATTAGGTTGTTTAATACTTCTTTTTGTTTATAATATAGCTGGCTTTCATATTCCATGTTTTGCCATTTGCATCCTCCACATGTTCCAAAATGTTCGCAAACGGGTGTCGTGCGTTTGTCCGAGTATTCTATAATATCGGTCACTCTTGCATGATAGAAGCCTTTTCGCTTTTTATAAGTTTGCACATTTACTACATCGCCAGGTACTGCATTGTCTATAAAAACAACGCGTCCGTCAGGAGCTTTCGCAACTGCCTTGCCTTTTGCTCCAGCATCTATTACTTCTAGATGCTCTAGTTCAATATGTTTATTACGTCTTCGCTTTGCCATAGCCGCAAAAGTAGTGTTTTTTAATATCTATATAACTACCTTTTATAAAATAACTGCTAGAAAATTAGTATTTTGCGTACCGAAGTAATTTATCTAATTTGGCAAGAGACTGTTTTGCAAAATCTTGCTATTTAAAATATATATTTATGGCTATTTCAAATAATCCACACACTAGTGAATATCACATAGAGCTAGAGCAAAAATATGGTGCAGGGAACTATGAACCTTTACCAGTTGTTTTAGAACGTGCACAAGGAGTGTATATGTGGGATGTAGAAGGGAAGAAGTATTATGATTTTCTTTCTGCATATTCGGCAGTAAATCAAGGACATTGCCATCCAAGAATTATAAAAGTTTTACAAGAGCAATCTCAAAAGCTTACCTTAACTTCCCGAGCGTTTTATAATAACCTATTAGGGGAGTTTGAAAAATATGCTACAGAGTATTTTGGTTTTGATAAGTTATTACCAATGAATACTGGAGCAGAAGCTGTAGAAACTGGATTGAAAATTGCACGTCGTTGGGCATATGAGAAAAAGGGTGTTCAAGAAAATGAAGCAATTATTATAGTATGTAAAAATAACTTTCATGGTAGAACGACTACTATTATTTCATTTTCTAATGATCCGATAGCTCGTGATAACTTTGGTCCTTATACCAATGGTTTCCATAAAGTAGAATATGATAATATCGAAGCTTTAGAAAGCTTTATGGAAAAAGAGGGAAAAAGGATTGCAGGATTTTTGGTTGAGCCTATTCAAGGCGAAGCAGGAGTTTATGTACCTAAAGATGGATACTTGAAAAAGGCAAAAGAACTTTGCGAAAAACATAATGTATTATTCATAGCAGATGAAATTCAAACAGGAATTGCGAGAACTGGAAAATTATTAGCTGTAGATCATGAGAATATAAAACCTGATCTTTTATTATTAGGTAAAGCACTAAGCGGTGGGGTATATCCAGTATCGGCAGTTTTAGCTCAAGATGAGGTAATGGAGGTAATTACTCCAGGATCACATGGTTCTACCTTTGGTGGTAATCCTATCGCTGCAGCAGTTGCTATGGAAGCATTAAAAGTTGTTGAAGAAGAAAATCTTGCAGAGAGAGCAGATGTACTTGGTAAACGTTTTAGAGAAGCATTAAACAAGTATATTTCTACTAGTAAAATTGTTAAGCTAGTTCGTGGAAAAGGATTGCTTAATGCCATTGTAATCAATGACAGTGAAGAAAGTGATACTGCATGGAATATTTGTCTAAGACTTCGTGACAATGGGTTGTTAGCAAAACCAACTCATGGTAATATTATTCGTTTTGCTCCACCTTTAGTAATGACCGAGCCACAATTGGATGAGTGTGTGAGTATTATTACAAAAACATTAGAGGAATTCGAAAAATAAAAAATTGCATTATGCAAAACCAGTTGTAAAATATATTTATGACTGGTTTTTTGTTTTTATATAAAACCGAAATATTTTCCTTGAGTATGAAAAAAGGCGATACAGTTTCTGTTATAGATGAGGATGTTACCGGAATCGTAGAGAAAGTAAAAGGTGCAGAAGTGTGGGTTTCGGTAGATGGTTTTACGTTGCAATATTCAAAATCAGAATTAGTAGTAATTAAATCTTTTTCCAATTTAGTTTTTAAGAAACAAGATGTAGATGCGGTATTAAAACAGAAGACTACAGAGAAGTCAAAAAAAACACTACGTCCGAAGAAGAAAAAGAAGGAAAAACCTGCAGTCGAAATTGATTTACATATTCACAATCTTGTGCCTTCTACAAAAGGGATGAGTAATTTTGATATGCTAAATCTTCAGCTAGATACTGCTCGCCATCGATTAGAACATGCTATAGCCAATAGAATCCCAAGACTTATTTTTATTCATGGAATAGGAGAGGGAGTTCTACGTATGGAATTAGAGTATCTTTTTGGTAGATATCCAGAAATTACATTCTACGATGCAGAATATAGTAAATATGGTGCTGGGGCTACCGAGGTTTATATCTATCAGAACCCGAAAAAATAATTGTTTATTCTTGATCAGGTCCAGTGATAGTTCTACTCATAACATTATGAATAGTACCCATTGGTAGAGTTTCTCTAATAATTGTTTCGTCTCCGTTATATAAAGAAATATCGTGAAGTACAACACTTACTTGCGTAGTTAGGGTATATGGGTACGTGTTAGGAGGATTTCCTGCTTCGTCGTTACTATTTTTAACCAAAACATATACCGTGGCAATCCCAGAATCAGAAATGTATTCTTGTTCAGTTTTTGGGTGATTAGGTGGAACTGCTTGGCAAAAATAATTGCTTTCTATTTGTTCGTCATGCAAACGGTAAAATAATCTACTCACATTCCCATCTAATTGGTACTGCAATGTGTCTGTGCTAAAATAAAGACTATCAGTTTTTGGCAATGTAACTGCTAATGACTCTGGGCTACTAGTATTTCTTTTAAAGAAAACACGGCTATTATTGTTTTCACATGTTTCCAAAGGGCTATCTTCAAAATCAAAATTAGTGAGGATAACATCTCCATCACTACAAGAAATGAATGGGATAGCAAGCAAAAATAAAAGATACCAAGCGTGTCGCATAGAAAGTAAAAATTGATTTCTAAGCAAAAGTAATATATTTCCAGCCAATTTGGTGTTTAGAAGTTTAATTTTATCTTACTTTTGCAGTATGGAAAAAGTATATTTTGACAATGCAGCAACCACTCCTATTCACGAAGAAGTGGTATCGTGTATGACAGATGTGTTATCGACAGAATATGGTAACCCATCTTCGACGCACGCGTTTGGTCGATCGGCTAAATCAATAATAGAAACCGCAAGAAAAGAAATTGCAGCTAGAATTAAGGCGCAACCTTCAGAAATTATATTTACTTCAGGTGGAACTGAAGCGGATAACTTAATACTAAAGGGGTGTGTACAAGGTTTAGGTGTGAGGCGAATTATTTCCAGTAGAATAGAGCACCATGCAGTTTTACATAGTCTGGATTCTTTAGAAAAAGAATGCGGAACCAAAATCGAATTTGTAAAAGTAGACGATAGAGGTAATGTGAATCATGAGCACTTAGAAGAATTACTAAATAGTTCCAATGAGAAAACTTTAGTTAGTTTGATGCATGTAAATAATGAAGTGGGAACTATGCTAGATATAGAGGCAGTGGGAAGTCTGTGCAAGAAATATAATGCTTTATTCCATAGTGACACAGTACAATCTATATGTCAGTTTGAATTGGATTTTTCTAAAAATAATGTAGATTTTGCTACGGCTGCAGCGCATAAGTTTCATGGACCTAAAGGAGTAGGATTTGCTTTTATTAGAAAAGGTAGTGGTCTAGAGCCATTAATACATGGTGGAGCACAAGAGCGAGGTATGCGTGCAGGTACCGAACCAGTGTATGCTATAGCAGGAATGCATAAAGCGATTGATTTGGCTTATGATAACCTAGAAAAATCTAAAGAATATGTACTTGGGCTTAAAAATCACTTTGTAGAAGAGCTTAAAAAAGCAATTCCTGGAGTACAATTTAATGGAGCTTGTGTCGATAACGAAAATAGTACGTATACATTAGTAAACTTTAGTTTACCAATTGATAAAGATAGAGCCTTACTGTTGCTTTTCCAATTAGATTTAAAAGGAATAGCGTGTTCGCAAGGAAGTGCATGTCAAAGCGGTAGTAATACTGGTTCGCATGTACTACGTGAAATTCTTGGTGAAGAAGCAGGTAAACGTTCGGCACTTCGTTTTTCATTCTCTATTTTCAATACAAAAGAAGAAGTAGATTATGCAGTTTCTGTTTTAAGAGAATTTGTAGAGAGTTCCATAAAGCAAGAAGCATAGAAGACAAGGAAATTTAAGGAATTAAACAAAATATAGTCAAACAAGGGAGCTAAAGTGGTATTTGGTAATTATAATGCCTATTTTTGCCAACGTTTTTAAACCCTTGAAATTATAGATACATGAGAGATTTATTTGATAAATTTTATGAAGATAAGGGACCTTTAGGAAAATGGTCTTCCCAAGCCGAAGGTTATTTTATATTCCCAAAATTAGAAGGACCTATTTCAAATAGGATGACTTTTAAAGGGAAAGAAGTAGTAACCTGGAGTGTAAATGATTACCTAGGTTTGGCAGATCATCCAGAAGTTCGAAAAGTTGATGCGGAAGCTGGTGCAAAATGGGGTTCTGCATATCCGATGGGTGCTAGAATGATGAGTGGGCACACTGATTTGCATGAACAACTACAAAGAGAGCTTGCTGAGTTTGTACAAAAAGAAGCTGCTTATGTTTTAAACTTCGGATACCAAGGAATGGTATCGACTATCGACGCTTTAGTAAATAAAGACGACGTTATAGTTTATGACGTTGATGCACATGCGTGTATTATTGATGGTGTTAGATTGCATATGGGTAAACGTTTTACCTATAAGCACAATGACATGGAAAGCATCGAGAAAAACTTACAGCGCGCTACCAGAATTGCAGAGAAAACAGGTGGTGGAATCTTATTGATTTCCGAAGGTGTTTTTGGAATGCGAGGAGAGCAAGGTAGATTGAAAGAAATCGTTGCTCTTAAAGAAAAATATAATTTCCGTTTGTTTGTAGACGATGCGCACGGATTTGGTACTCTAGGTAAAACAGGTGCTGGAGCTGGAGAGGAGCAAGGTGTACAAGATGGAATAGACGTTTACTTCGCTACTTTTGCAAAAGCAATGGCAAGTACAGGTGCTTTTATCGCGGCAGATAAAGAAATTATTGATTACCTGAAGTATAACTTACGCTCACAAATGTTTGCGAAATCACTTCAGATGCAATTGGTAGAAGGTGCACTTAAGCGTTTAGATATGTTGCGTTCTATGCCAGAGCTTAAACAAAAACTTTGGGATAACGTTAATATGCTTCAATCTGGCCTACGTGAAAGAGGTTTTGATATAGGTACTACGCAAAGTTGTGTTACGCCAGTTTACTTAAAAGGAAGTATACCTGAAGCAATGGTGCTAGTACAAGACTTACGTGAGAATTATGGAATTTTCTGTTCAATTGTAGTTTATCCAGTAATTCCTCGCGGATTGATTCTGTTAAGGTTAATCCCTACATCTAATCACACGAAGGAAGATATTCAAGTTACATTGGATGCATTCAGTGCAATTCGTGAAAGTTTAGAAAACGGTACCTATAAAAAGATGTCTGCTAATATAGTAGATGCAATGGAAAAAGAAGAAGCAGGAGAATAAGGCTTCAGACTTGAGATATATAAACAAAAGCTGCTTGTTTTTTCAAGCAGCTTTTGTTTTTTAAATAGACTATAGAGAAGACTATTCTGCTATACTAGGAAATATTTTTGGATAAACTTCATGTTTTCCATTAAACACTTTTACACTTAAATTTTTAAAAAGCTTATTACCTTTTAATTGTTCTTCTGTTTTTCGAGCTTCAGTAATATAAGGATCTTCATTCCCATATAAATAAATTACTTCGCAGTTTTTAT
>JAJYTI010000037.1 GCA_021793135.1 Bacteroidota bacterium | reverse complement strand
TAGCGATGAGATAGATCCTTTTTGGGAAGAAGATTGGGAGGAAGAGTAAAATTGTTGAGGATGCATTCTTTTTAATTGTTTTATTAATTAAAGTTGTCACTATTAAAAAAGAGTTACTTTATTTTTATAAAACTCATATTACATTTTTGATTTTCATTCTTTAAAAGCGATTTCTAAAGTTTCAAGAAAGCCTTTAGGTGCTTGTGCGCCAGATATCGCATATCTTTTATTGAATACAAAGAATGGGACTCCTTGTACACCTATTTGCTGTGCTTCTTGTATGTCGGCATGTACGGCATCTTCATAAATCTTGTTAGAAAGAGCTTCATCCATTTCTATTTCGGTTAAACCGATTTGAGCTAGTAGTTCGATTAAGACTTCTCTTTTGCTTAAATCCAACGCATCGATAAAGTAAGCTTTAAAAAACACTTCTTCGATTTCATTACCAAGGTTTTTGGTCTTTGCATATTGAATGATTTTATGTAATTCAAAGGTGTTGAGTCTTTTAATATGATTCAATTGATAATCTAATCCTGCATCTTTTGCCATATTCGTCATATTATCAATATTCTGTTGTGCATGTTCTAGAGACCAACCATACTTATCGGATAAGATTTGTGCATAACTTTTGCCATTAGGTGTTTTTGGTGCGGTTGGGTCGAGTTGATAACTTTTCCACTCTACTTCGACATCGTCTTTATGAGCAAATTTTTCCAATCCTTTTTCAAAATTTCGTTTGCCGATATAGCAGAACGGACAAACAATATCACTCCAGATTACTATTTTCATTTTGCTAGGCATAGTCTCTTTTTGATTTATACAAAGCTAATGAAAACCCTAGGAGAAGGGAACAATGTATCTGATTTTCCTTTTAAAATACTTTTTAATCTGTATTTAATAAAACAATGTAGATGTTAAATAATATTAAGTTTATCTTTAGTTTTAGTAAAAATATAATTAACTTTATGTCTATAAATAAAATGAGATGAAAAAATTACCAGTGTCTTGTCCAAGTTGTGCGTCGGCATTACAAGTGAGTTCGCTTTCGTGTACTAGTTGTGATACCGTGATTCAAGGAAGTTATTCCTTACCCATGTTGTTGCAATTACCACAAGAGGAACAAGACTTTATTTTAGAGTTCGTTTTATCGGGCGGAAGTCTAAAAGCAATGGCAAAAAAGTTGGATCGTAGTTATCCAACGGTTCGAAATTTATTAGATGATATTATCGAAAATTTAAAACAACTGAGAAATGAATAAAATAAAAAAATCTAATTTACTTTTTAATCCGTTTGAGCGTTTTCGAGAGCAACGATTAATAATAGTCGGATTGATTGCTGCGGTTGTAGCTTCTTTACTTGGTTATTTTTTTAATGGTCGATTTGATGGTGCATTAGACCTCCATTTTACCCATACCGTTGAAATTTGGGAGCCTTTTATAGATAATCTTATTGCGATCTTTTCTTTGTTCCTTATTTTTTCGATAGTGGCCAAGATACTTAATCCAAAAACTCGCTTTGTCGACATATTTGCGATAAGCTTAATTGCACGACTTCCTCTATACTTATTAACGTTTTCTAATTTTGGGAATATACAATATGAAATTGGCCAAGCATTATTCTTAACCGTGACAGAACCCGCGAGGAATATCCCAATGGATGCCGTTATCCTTTCTGTGATATTTGGAGCTTTGAGCATACTAGCAGCGATATGGATGATTACATTATTGTATAATGGCCTAAAATTAGTATCCAATTCCAAAGGAGTGAAATTAATTGTAGGATTCATTTTTGCCCTTATCCTAGCAGAAGCACTTTCTAAATTAATCGTTTACTTAATCTACTAAACCAATGAAAAAGCTATTACTTTTATTCGTTCTCTTATTAACTGTAAATATTATGTATTCACAGGATATTACTGGAGATTGGTATGGGACTTTGGAAATCCCTGGCGCAAAGCTTAGAATGGTTTTACACATTAACGAAGCCGAGAAAGGTTATGAAGCTACTTTAGACAGTCCAGACCAAGGAGCAAATGGAATTCCTGTAGCTAAAACTGAATTTGTTGAAAATAACTTACGTTTAGAACTACCAAATATAATGGCGGTATATACAGGTACTTTAAAGGATGGTAAATTTGAAGGTATCTTTAATCAAATGGGGCAGGAATTAAAATTGGATTTTTCAAAGGAGAAATCCGAAGGCCCAAAGCGTCCGCAACATCCTACAGAGCCTTTTCCGTATAAATCCGAAGAAGTAACATTTCAAAATAAAGAGCAAGATGTTACTCTTGCTGGTACTTTAACGCTTCCAGAGAAGGGCAATGCATTTGCAGCAGCAATTTTGATTACAGGTAGTGGCCCTCAAAATAGAGATGAAGAGATACTGGAGCATAAACCATTCTTAGTAATTGCGGATTACCTAACTCGACATGGTATAGCAGTATTACGTTATGATGATCGTGGTGTGGGGGAATCTACTGGAGAATTCTCAGGTGCAACTTCAGCAGATTTTGCAACAGACGTGGAAGCAGCATTCAGCTATTTAAAAACCCGAAAAGAGATCAATTCAAAACGAATAGGACTCATTGGGCATAGTGAAGGAGGAATGATTGCCCCAATGGTGGCTACTAAGCATAAAAATGTAGCTTTTGTGGTAATGCTTGCAGGTACAGGCGTGGATTTGGGAGAAGTTCTGTTAGTACAACAAGAGAAAATATTTGAAGCAATAGGATATGATGAAGAGTTTATTAAGATAAATAAAGAAGTTAATACCGAAGCCTATCAACTTATTCGAGATACAAAAGATGCTAACGAGCTGGAAAGTAAATTAGAGTCCTATTTTACTGATGCTATAAGAAAATATCCGAATTTTAATAGTCAAATTAATCAAGGGGTTAGCAATAAAGAATATATTCAGATGTTGGTAGATACTTATACCGATCCTTGGATGCGTTATGCTATTTCTCATGATCCAGCAGTAGATTTGAAAAAAGTAAAATGTCCAGTATTGGCTTTGAATGGAACGAA
This sequence comes from Bacteroidota bacterium, assembly GCA_021793135.1. Taxonomy (GTDB): domain Bacteria; phylum Bacteroidota; class Bacteroidia; order Flavobacteriales; family Flavobacteriaceae; genus JAJYTI01. The sequence continues at coordinate 11,046 of JAJYTI010000037.1, read as the reverse complement.
TGATTTGCAAGTAGATGCCGCGCAGAACTTAACTGCTATTAAATCTGCTTTAGCAAAAGGGAAAAATAAAAAAGTAACCATTCATGAATTGGAAGGATTGAACCATTTATTTCAAGAAAGTGAAACGGGTTTACCAACAGAATATGGATTAATCGAAGAAACTTTTTCCCCAACTGCTTTAGAAATTATGAAAGATTGGATTTTGGAGAAAGCTCTAAAATAAAGTGTAATGGAAAAAGTATATCGTTCAAAAATTAGTGTTGGAATCGTATTATTCTTAATCATAGTTTTTGGTAGTAGTTATATACCTGTGTTTAAAGATGGATTAAGTTGGGAGGGGATGCTTTTATTTTTACTTCCTGTAGTTTTTATAATACATCTATTTATGACCACTTATTATACCATAAAAGATGATACGCTGATAGTTAAAGCAAGTTTTCTTATTTATGAGGAAATCAAAATTGAATCGATTCGAAAAATAAAAGAAACTCGAACGCTAGTTGCTTCGCCTGCAACCTCTTTAGATCGATTGGCTATACTCTTCGGTTCCGATATGGTTATCATTTCACCTAAAGAAAAAGCAGAATTTATTGCGCATATTCAACGATTAAATCCGAATGTTAAAATTGAATATCGAAAGTAAAATGCGCACGTATGTTTAATAATTTAAATTAATTGTTTTAATTCATTTTTTAAAGTTCAATGTATTTAAATGATTTAGAATATATTTCAATAGAAAACCAGACAACGGATTTTCCTAAGCATTTTCATGAGACTTTCTGTATTTCATTGATTCATCAAGGAGTAGAGCAAATTAACTTTGAGAATGGTAGATTGTTTAGTGAAGCTGGAAGTATTTCCATTACCAATCCTTATGAAGTGCACTCCAATCCATTAATGGATAAAAATTCTATTTTAAAATTTGATACCATATACATTTCCAATGATTTGATGCGACATACTTTAGGCGGTGAGAATATCCATTTTAGTGACCGTCAAATCAATTGCCCACAAATCAATAAATTATTTTTATCCTTAATTCAAGCTATCGATAAAAAAAATGTGGAGCTCATAAAGAATCGATTATATACGTTTGCCAGCGATTTAAAATCTTATTCTTTAAACTATGATAAGGAAAGAACATTAGACTTCAAAAGCTTTCATCAAATCGAAACTTACATAGAAAATCATATCCAAGATAAGTTGTGTTTAGATGAATTGGCAAATATCGCAAATATTAATAAGTTTGGTTTTGTAAAAAAGTTTAAATCTTCGATAGGTATGACACCTATGAATTATATTCTGATGCGAAAGATATTTCGTAGTAAAGCATTAATTCAGACAGAATCAGAATTAACGGAAATCGCTTATCAATTTAATTTTACAGATATGGCGCATTATTCCAAAACTTTTAAACGATTCATAGGTATCTCACCTAAAAAATACCAAGAAAGCCTTTGCAAGTAAATAGGATTGTCAATATTATACAAGTAAATTATTCCTAGCTATATTAGTTTCGAATAAAATATTGATGAAATGAAATCTATTTACTATTTATTATTCCTTTTATTAGGCACATCATTTACTCTTTTTGGACAAACTTTAGACGATACATTTTCTCAGAAGAAAATGCAAAAAGACTTGAAAGTCTTTAAAAACATACGAGAAGAAGCCAATTCGGGTTTATATACTTATCGCTCCAAACAAGAGATAGATAGTATATACGATTGGGCTTTTGAGGAGATAAAAAATCTAAACACATACAGAGATTTCTATAACTTGATTGCTTACTTGACAGATTATGAAGGTAGTCTACATAATTCAACTTATCTAGCAGATGCTATTCAAGCGAACACAATAAAGGAAACCGAAGGTTATTTTCCTATTCCTTTAAAAGTTATAGAAGGAAATTTAGTTGTAAATAGTAAAGCTTTTGACATTCCTTTAGGTGCTGAGATTGTTTCTATAAACGAACATCCTATGGAAGAACTTATAAAAGCTACTGGCATGTATTACACTACCGATGGTTATAATGAAACAGGTAGATGGATGGGTCTTGACATGAGTTTTAGTCGTTATTACCGATATTATTATGGTAAGAGCGATGATTTTACTGTAGTTTATAAAGGAATTGGGCAAAACAACAAAAAACAAGCTGTTGTAAAAAGTGTAGGATTTGAAGAGTATTTGCAAAATGATAGTCAACGTCACTCCAAGGAAATTGACGAAATTAGATATGATGATTTAGATGATGTTAAAGAATACACTTTTAATAAAATAGATTCTTCCACCGCAATTTTAACCATTCATACTTTTAGTTTAGACGATAAGATATATGAAAAGTATTTAGATTCCGTTTTCACAGATTTAAAAGAGCATAAATATGAAAACTTAATTATAGACATTCGTAATAACGGAGGAGGGAGTAAACCGAATGATATGTTGACTGTTGCTTATTTAGCCGATACGCCTCAAAAAGAAGTTGCAGAAGCATGGATATCGTTTACAAATGGAATGCCTTATTGGAAATACTTTTATTTAGATATTCCATTTTACCAACGTCCAATTGCTAGAGTAAAATTTAAAAAATATATGAAAAACGAGGTGCCTATTGTTAAAAATGGTCGTCGTTATTATCGAGATATTGAAATTTATGAACCTCGAGAAAATCGTTTTGAAGGACAAGTATATTTGTTGATTAGTCCTGCCGTTGCATCTGCGGCATCTTTATTTGCTGCATTGGTGAAATCGAATACCAAGGCTATAGTAATAGGCGAAGAAACCAGTGGAGGGTATTATGAGCATAACGGATCATTCGCAGTATATTATAAACTCCCTAAATCAAAATTATATACTAACTTTTCTATTGCAAACTTAACGCAAGATGTGAAAGAATTAGATTCTCAGCCATTTGGTAGAGGTGTAATGCCAGATATTGAAGTGACGCAAAGTTTAGAAGATTTTTTAGAGAATCGCGATACGCAAATGGAGTTTACATTAAAGATAATAGAAGAAAATAAACATTCATTAAAAATCAATAGAGAGAAAATCAAAAAGTGAGTAAGGAAAAGTATAAAATACGAACCTTTGGAAGTCCTGTTAATTTATTTTGGATGATTAATCCAGGAGTAGCTATATATGAGTTCTTAGGTTATCGTCGTCCAAAGGTCTTGTATTACTCAACTAAAGATCGGACATTGCCAAAACTGATTCCTTGTCCGCATTGTGAGACGCTTCATTCTGAATACAAATGGACGCCACAAAATGGCACTGCATTTAAAAACTGGTATGGACTCTATTGTGATGAATGTGAAGGAATCATACCCTGTGTTACCAATGTTTGGAGTTTTATGCTTAAAGGTATAAGCTATCCTTTTAGAAGAAGTTCGGTAGAAATTAGAAAACAAAAGTGGCTGACTATTCAGAAAGAAAGGTTTTCCAAACTATTATTTAATCAGTCAGCCCATCATAAATGGTCCTATATGATTTTAACAGGTGTAGAATGGGGATTTGTGATCTGGGTTTTTGTCATGTTTGTCATTCCTCCATTTCTTAATGAAAGCACACCATGGGATATGTTGTTGGAAACATATATTTTTGCTTTTTTAGCTGGATTTGTGTTTGGTAATAAATGGAAATCTTAATGAATTAATTAGATTTATTACAGATTATTCTTTACAATACTTCTAGGTAAAAATAATGGTTTCGACGAATTTCATGATCGTATTATAAAATCTCAAAATATCAAGTAGTCAAAATAAAAAACTCCACTCAAAGGAAAAGTGGAGTTTTGATATTCATTTTGTATCAGATCAATATTTATTCATTGCATATTGGTTTGTGATTATTGTATGAACCCAACGCCAGCAGTTGTGTTGTTTTTAGCATCTATCAAGATAAAATGACCGCTTTCTTTATTGTCTACATACTTATCATAATGCAAATCTTGTGCTAATTGAATTTCTACCAACCCGATATCATTCATCTCTAATTGATTTACATCTTCGGTTTGCGATAAGTTCTCTGTATTGATTCGATGTGCAATCGATTTGATTTTTGACTTCATCACTTTTGCACCATATTGTAAAAAATAAGTACCTCTAGCTTCTAATGGTTTATTATCCATCCAACAAATCTTCGCTTTGATTTGTTTCGATTCTTTAGGTAGTTCTTTTGTTTTTACAAGCATATCTCCTCGAGAAATATTTACATCATCGGTAAGTGTAATAGTAATCGACGAACCTTTACTAACTTTTTTATACTCTTGATCGAAGAAGGAAATAGACTTGATATGCGATGTTCTAAAAGAAGGTAAAATAGTTACTGCATCCCCAACTTTCAGCTCTCCGCTTCTCAATTTTCCAGCATAGCCTCTATAATCATGATATGCTTCTGTTTTCGGACGGATTACGGTTTGCACTTGAAAGCGTGCAGGAGCATCTGTTTGATTGTCATCGATACGAATACTCTCCAGAATATCTATCATGCTTTTCCCTTTGTACCAAGGAATATTAGGCGAGGTTTCTACAATATTATCGCCATGTAGTGCACTGATAGGAATAAAGTTAATATTCTGATCTTTGTATTCTGCTGAAATAGCAAGTTTTAGGAAATCTTTTACAATCGCATCGTATTTTTCTTGGTTATAATCTACCAAGTCCATTTTATTAACTGCTACAATAATTTCTTTAGTTCGAAGGAGATTATTGATGTAAAAATGTCGCTTGGTTTGCTCGATTACTCCATTTCTTACATCGATTAAGATAATAGAAACTTGCGAGGTAGAAGTTCCTGTCACCATATTTCGAGTATATTCTATATGACCAGGTGTGTCCGCTATGATATACGAACGATTGGGTGTGGAAAAATAAATATGTGCCACATCTATTGTAATCCCTTGTTCTCTTTCTGTCACCAATCCATCAGTGGCAAGCGAGAAGTCTAAATAGTCATAGCCTCTTTGTTTGCTATTGCGTTCTATAGCTTCTAATTTATCATCGGTAAGGGAATGGGTGTCGTATAAGATTCGTCCAATTAAAGTAGATTTTCCGTCATCTACACTCCCTGCAGTACTTATTTTAAGTACTTTGTTTTTATCTTCTGTCATGATCCATTCTTTATACTAAAAATATCCTTGTTGTTTTCGTTTTTCCATAGCAGCTTCCGATCGTTTATCGTCGATTCTTGCACCACGTTCGGAAATAGTAGAGGCTTTTATTTCTTCTACCACTTTGTCAATGTCAAATGCTAAGGATTCTACTGCAGCAGTGCAACTCATGTCTCCAACAGTTCTAAAACGCACGATTTTTTCGGTAACCAATTCGTCTTTTTCTCGATAAACATATTCGTCATTAGCAGACCAGATTAGGTTGTCACGTTCAAATACTTTTCTTTTGTGTGCGAAATAGATGGAGGGTATTTCGATTCCTTCTTTTTGAATGTAACTCCATACATCCAGTTCGGTCCAATTCGAAATAGGGAATACACGTACATTTTGTCCGAAATCTATCCGTCCATTTAATAAATCGAATACTTCTGGACGTTGGTTTTTTTCATCCCATTGTCCAAAGTTGTCCCTAACCGAAAAAATTCGTTCTTTGGCTCTAGCTTTTTCTTCATCTCTTCTTGCGCCGCCAATACAAGCGTCAAATCCTTGCTCTTCTATAGCTTGCAGTAAAGTTTCGATTTGCAGTATATTTCTACTCGCATATTTTCCTTTTTCTTCTTTTACTAGACCCGCATCAATATTGTCTTGCACATGATATACAATGAGTTCTAGATCTAATTCCTCTACTAACTTATCTCTAAATTCGATGGTTTCAGGAAAGTTGTGCCCTGTATCGATATGCATAATTGGGAAAGGAATTTTAGCTGGATAGAATGCTTTTTGTGCAAGTCTAACTAATACGGTTGAATCTTTTCCGCCAGAGAATAGAAGTACAGGTTTTTCAAATTGCCCTACAACTTCTCGGAATATATATATGGCTTCATCTTCTAATGGATTGTTGCTAACAACTTCTTTCATAGTTCTATTTTTTAATTGTGGATCCCACATTCTCTGCTTTCCAATGCTTTTGTTGGGTCATAATATTTTTTTTCATTTGGTAAGCCATATTGTTTCAGGTATTCCTCTAAATCCTCATCGGTATAGTAGTAGAATGGGCTTACTTTTAACACACCGTCACTTCCCATAGAGAGGATATCAATCTCATTTCGGAAGGCGGTCTGACCTTTTCTTAAATTGGTAAACCAAACATCTGGTGCGTGCTTTTTCATCGCTCTGCGGAAAGGCTCTAGTTTTACTTGTTCACTAAAAAGTTGGTGTTCTGGGGTATCTACTTCTGGTATACCAAGCACCACATTTCTATAACCAACAGATTGTTTCGGAACGTAAATGTGTACGTTAAGTTCCAGATGTTCAATAAGTTCTTTTGCGTGGTAGTAAGTTTCTGGTGTGTTATATCCAGTGTCACACCATATTACTTCCATCTTAGGTTGCACTTTGGTAACAAGATGCAGAATAGCACTTTCGTAAGGTCTAAAGTTTGTTGTAATAACAGGTGTCTTGGCTTGTTGTACTGCCCATTGAACAATCTCTTCTGGAGATTTATTACGTAGTTTTTTATTGATTTCTTGAATGTTCATAGTCGTTTTATTTTCCCCATTTTATTCGATTCCAAAGTCGCTCATGAAAATAATATAAGATGGTTTTTGTTGCAAGTTCAAAAGTGCCAATAGAAAAAGCTATGATAACTTCGCCTGAAATAATCCAAGCGATTAAAATGGTATCCATAGTGCCTATAATACGCCATGATAAAGCTTTTAGGAGACTTCTAGAATGGCGATCTACCCTTTTATTTGAAGGGCTTTTATCTTTTAATGTTTTATAAATCCAATCGATTATCATTTTCATCTATTAATCCTATCGATTTAATAGGATTTACAAAAATTAAATTTATATTTCAATCAAACAAGGTTTTTATTTTTTATTTTTTTAAAAGGTTATATACTATTGTTAATATCGGTGGAGATCTAAATAGATTTATCTTCCTCTGCTTTCTTCGGTCAATTGTGCTAAACTTTTCTTTCGCAATACTTCTAGTGTGCTATCTCTGATTTCTAACATAAGTCTATGGGTAGAACACTCTTCTTCGTTCGGGCAGTCTTCACAAGTTTCATAGAAATTTAGACTTACACAAGGCACCATAGCAATAGGACCGCTGAGCAATCGTATAATATCTACCATAAAGATTTTATTCGGGTCCTTACGTAAGTAGTATCCTCCTTTTTTTCCTTTTTTTGATGCAAGAATACCACCTTTTCTTAAAGTAGATAAAATGGATTCTAGAAATTTAAGAGAAATATTTTCCTCTTCTGCAATGACAGATGTAGGAATAGGAGATTTATCAATATTTGCACAAATATAAGTTAGTGCTTTAATTCCATATTTAGTTTTTTTCGATATCATATTGCAAATTTAATGAAGGATTGGATATATAAAAGAAAGTTGCTCTATTAGTTATAGTTAAGCAATGTATTCATAAATATTTCGAGCCTTAATCTATGTTTATATACAAGTTGATTCGGATAAGTATTATTAATAGTTTTAAAATGATAACGTATAGGAGAATGTAAGTAAAAAATTATATAAAATCTCGATTTGTTCCGTTATTTAAACTACCAACCTCGTAATTTATTGAAGCTATATAATAGCTTTCTTGGATAAATGTTATTTATCTTTGCAGTTCAAAATGAAACGGTTTTATTCCATAGCATTAATTTCTGTTTTTCTGACTTATTTACTTAGTCAGAACATGATTATTATTGTTTACTTAATTGATGTACAAACCTACACAGAGCTGTATTGTGAAAACACCGATAAACCAGAAATGGAATGTAATGGTAAATGTCATCTTTCAAAAGAATTAGCCAAAGGACAGCAAGAGAAACAAGATTCAGAAAGAACCCAAATTCTTTCTGGGGTTAGTCTGTATTATGTTGAAGCTTTATCGGGAATAAAAAAACCAGTTCAACCAATTTCTAAAAAGGAAAATAATTTTCATTACGATTTTCCTCAAATCACTTGGGTAACCGAACCTCCTTCTCGTCCTCCAATTTCTGATTTTATTTAATTATCGATTCTGAAAAAATATCTTTTCAGAAATAACTTTTAGTTCATATGAATTTTCTTTCCAAAATCCGGAAGCGAAGATTTATATGACCTGATGTATTATAATATAAAATCAACTTATTCCTAAAATCTATTTTGAATTTTGGGACCACTCTTTATAATTAAAAATTAGATGAGATTTATTTTTTTACTAGCTATGTTGCTATCGTTACAGGTAGTACAAGCACAAGAATATGTTGTTAAAGGACATATTTATGACTTACAGAATCATAACCCTATTATTGGATCTGTCGTAAAAATTGTAGGAACAGATGTCTATACCATTTCGGATCAACGAGGATACTTTGAAATCAAAAGTAAAGAGCAATCAGGAGAGCTCCATATTTCAATGTTGGGATATAAATCCCAAACAATCACTTATACCGATGAAAAAGAATTGTATGTACAATTAACCACTGATGCACAAGCTCTAGGTGAAGTTGTAATTTCTGCCTTTGGTGATAAAACGAACAAGGAAACCGCGGGTGCCGTAAGCGTTTTAGATGGAAAATCCTTAAAGCAAGGAAGCGGTGTTTCTTTACAAACATCGTTTAATAGTGTACCAGGAGTAAAACTAGATCAAAGTTCTTTGGGAGAGTCTAGGATTTCTATTCGTGGTAGTGGAATTCGAGCAGGTTGGGGAATTCGTAATGTTAAGATTTATGTCAACGAAATTCCTCTAACGGAAGCCGATGGTACTTCACGTCTGGAAGGTATTGATATAAATAACTTAGGTTGGGCAGAAATTATTCGTGGTCCTGCTTCCAGTATATATGGTTCTGGAACCGGAGGCGTGGTGAATTTTAATTTAGAGCGCGCCGAATATCAAGAACATAGTTTAGAAAGTTCAGGATTGATAGGGTCATTTGGATTAAAACGATCGGCACTCACTTACAGAAGTAGTTCCGATAAAATGAATAGCTATGTTTCCTATGGTTGGCAACAATACGACGGATATCGCGAACATAGTTTTGATAAACGAAACTTTCTCGCAGCAAACTTTCAAATCTTCCCATCGGAAAAACAGTTAGTAACTGTCTTAATAAATCGAACTTCACAAGATACAGAGATTCCAGGAGCTTTAACCCAATCTCAAATGGAGCAAGATAGAAAGCAGGCTTCTCCGACGAATCTAGATAAAAAGGCAGGAAGAGTGCAAAATTGGACCCGTATAGGTTTGGGGCATAAATATTGGTTTGACGAAAACTTCTCGAATGCCACTAGCCTTTACACCTATTTCTATGATTTAAACCACCCGCTTGCGTATGCTTATATCAGAAATTACTATCAAAGCATAGGAGGGCGGACTAAATTTGATTACAAAGCAGATTTCTCTGTATTGCCTACAAAATTTATTTTTGGAGCGGAGTTTAATCAAGCAAATTCAAAAGGGACCCAATATGTTAATAATCAAGGGAAAGAAGGAGATATAAATTCTAATGTTGATTATAAGGATATAGTATATTCCTTATTTCTACAAACAGAATCTACATTATGGAAAGATGCTACGTTGACTTTAGGATTGAGCTATAATAGTACGAATTATGATTTTACAGATTATCTGAATCCAGAAAAAAGTGGAATTAAGGATTTTAAAGCGCAAGTTACTCCGCGCATTGCATTGAGTCATAATTTCGTGAGTTATTTATCATTGCATGGAAGTATAAGTACTGGTTTCTATGCACCAACACACTCGGAGATTCAAAATGCTAACGGCACCATAAATGAACAACTTCAGTCGCAAGAGGCTACAAATTATGAAATTAATGCTAAAGGAAGTCTTTTCGATTCTCGATTTGCTTATGACCTAGCATTATTCAGTATGGATATGACTGGAGAATTGATTGGACAAACGGTTTCGCAAGGCGTTACTATTTATCATAACTCGGGAAAAACCAAACACACTGGAATTGAATTGGCAATGAATTACTTGCCGATTGCTATAGGAGAACATGGATTTATAACAGAATTAAAAATGTCTACTGCAGTTTCCTATTCCCATTTTACTTTTAAAGATTATAAAGTTCTCGGAGAGGACAATTCTATAGTTACCGATTATAGTGGTAATAAGCTCACAGGAATTGCACCATGGACGGCTAGCGCAGGTATTGACATGGAGACTATACCAGGGTTTTATGCGAATCTCAACTACTATTTTAATGATCAATTTCCACTTAATGACTTGAATTCCGATTATAACAAAGCATACCATGTGTTGAATGCAAAGATGGGGTATCGACAAATTGTTTTAAAACAATTAGAACTTCATGGTTATGTAGGGGTAGATAATATAACAAATAGTAAATATAGCTCATTAACAGCTTTGAATGCTACTGGATTCAATGGAGCCCAACCCGCTTATTTCAATCCATCACCAACAACTAATATGTATGTAGGGTTAGGCGTTAAATATTTACTTTAATAAAATTAATAAGGATGAAAAAGAAAATAAAATATCATATGATCTTGTTAGCACTGATGCTGGTTTTTTCTTCATGTAATAACACACAAGAGGAACAAAATTCTGATGCTAAAAACATGAATACCGAAGCGATTAGGATTTCGGATATAAATAATGAAGCATCCTGTGTTTACCTAACCCAAGATGAAAAGCAAGTGCCTGTAATAAGTTGGGTTGAGGTAGATTCAATAAAAAATAAACATTTCTACTTTTCTCATTGGAACAATGAGAAAAATAGTTTTGATAAAACGACGCATGTCCCAATACCAGCCAATACGAGTGTTCATGAAGAGGGAATGCCTAAAGTAGCTTTCAAGGCAGATGGAACAATAATAGCCGTTTTCGAAACTTCTACTCCTATTCCAAATAGTAGATTTGGTCAAGGAGATATACAATACATCGAATCGACAGATAG
>JAJYTI010000264.1 GCA_021793135.1 Bacteroidota bacterium | reverse complement strand
TTTACAACAAAGCTTTAAAGAACAAGGTATTGAAGCAACAGTTAAAGAAGATAAGCTGCCTAATCAAATTGAATTCGTAATTGAGTACGACAAAATCAATAATTTCGTATACGGGATTAAATCGGAGTCCGATCGTGTTCCTGATTATATCATGCACGAGAAAAACATTCCCAATCTCAAGGAAGGAAAAAACTTTATTGCTAAATCCTATTTTGGAGATTATCGAATCGGATACGATACCCAGTTCTTTACCAAAGAAGAATTAATCGGGGATGTTCTAAAACACTTTGAACGCTACCTAGGACTGATTGCTAAAGAAGAAAACAAACTGTTTGTGAGTATAAATTCCCATGCGAATAAGCTCTATCACGAAGAAGATAACGAAGAAAGTGAACGCGAACTAGATATGGATTGATTAATGGAAGAATGATTACAATATTTTCTATTTAAAAGCAAAATGAAACTTAGACCTATTACTTTTTATAGTACTCCATATCATTTTGCTCTTTTTCAATCCAATTAAGCAATTCATTTACCGGTGGAATTTTATCCACTACTAAGTCATGGTTTACTATTTTCCTATTTTTAGCTTTTTTAGCCCATTCTAAAGCTTTGACTGGGTTATGCGTAATGTTATTATCAATTGGTGTATTTATATTTTTGGTGTAAGCTGCTGCTAAAAGTAGTTGTGCATTGACATAACCTTCCTCAGCCGATTGTTTAATATACTCTACTCCTTCATAGGAAAACGCATAAAATAAACCCAAGTCGTATAGTGATTTTGCGTCTCCCTTTTTCAGTAAAGTTTCTCTTATGCTGTTATCCGTTATTATCTTATGATTTTTATTAACGTAAAAGCGCTTTTCGAGACTAATAGTAGCTCTAACCCAACCTAGCTGTTCATGTGTAAAACCTTGTGCCATGGTCGATACGTTTATTCCATATATTTCAGGTGGAATGACCATTTCACCAGCTTTATTTATAAACCCCCATTGTCCATCTAATTTTACAGGTGCCAAGTGACTAACGGAAGAAAATCCCGTATACCCATCTTCATAAATAGGTTCAATAACCATTTCATTTTCTATATTAATAAATCCCCATCTTCCATATTTCTTTACTGGAGACAAGCCCTGACTAAAGCCTCCTACATCATCATACTGTGGAGGAATAACTTCTTCTCCTTTCCTATTAATAAAACCATATTTACCATTTTTTTTAATCCCAGCTAGATCAACTTCTTGATTATAATAATACACGTATTCAAATTTCTCAGGTATTATCTTTTTTCCATTCTTGTCTATAATCGTCCAATAACCATCTTTTTTAACGCTAAACGATTCCTCTGAAAATGGAAATAGGTATTCATATTCTAATGGAATTTTGGTTACTCCCTTCATATCTATGCAGCCACGCATATTTTCATTTCTTACTTGAAATAACCCGTTTTCGGAGTGGAATACTTCGATATCATCAAATTTGGGTTTCATAACAAAGTGCCCCAATGTATCGATTAAACCATATTTACTGTCTTTTTTAACTGCAGCTACTTTTAAATTTTTATGCTTATAAAATCTTTTAGCATCAGAAAACTCTGGAGGAATTATCATTTCTCCTTTTTCATTAATATATCCATACTTTCCGCCAGTTTTTATAGGAGTTAAAGATTCCCCCATAAATTCTTTGACTTCATCATAAGCAAGTGGAATTACAATTTCTCCATTACGATTAATAAATCCCCATTTATCTTTATTTCTGGCAGGAATAAGTGCATCATCACGCGTTCTTTCTACTTGATCAAAATCAAAATAATACGAAGGAATATTCCCCAAACTATCTATTGCAAAACCATTTTCCGTCAACCTGAACATGGGTCCATCCATTTGCATAAAAATTCGTCGCATATTCAAATTGTGGAGTAATCGAAAACTCCTCTTTAACCGGATTGTAATATCCTTGTAAACCTTCATCTGACTCTATTGCCAACCAGTTTTTCCAATCCGAATCTGTAGATGAAAGTTGATGTTTTGTACTTTTACAACTTATAGTCACAAAGACCAATAAAATGAATAAAATTAAAGGACCTGATTTCATGATTTGACTATTATAATAAATAATATTCGTTTAAATTAATGTTTTATCCACATTTCAGCAATTAAATTATTCTTATTTAATTAACGAATATACTCTCAGCGAATAAACATTTTGCAAATTAAATTTACCAACTCTCAATTAGATTAAAATTAATAAAATCTTCTGTATCGATGATGGAGTTCATATTGTTGCCTTTCCATCAATATTCATAAAATTATTTTGTTTTGCCATGATATAGAATTAGTCCCATGCCACAGTAATTGGTTCTACAACCGCTGATGACAGTGGCGTATCTCTCGATTTGCTTTACCTACAGAAATAAATAGTTTTATATAAAGCTATATTACAACAAATTACCTATAGAATAGACCAATTAATCTTCTATAAAAGCTTCTTTTATTAATATGACATCATCAATGCATATAGAATCCACATTACCTGAATTTTAACATAAAATAATATTTTATTTCACTAATTTAAAGATA
>JAJYTI010000036.1 GCA_021793135.1 Bacteroidota bacterium | reverse complement strand
TGAGGGAATTACAGGACCTATTGCAAAAATTAATCGAAGTGTAGACAATCCTGACGTTTATACGAGTTTTTTAATTTTTCCAAAAAACACTTATGACAAAATATGGAATCTTCACATAATCTATAAAATTCAGAGTACTACCTATGAAGCTACAACCAATTTAGAAATTAGGAAACCTAATTCAAATAGAATTACTATTCTAGAAGAAACTGGTTTAGACAACAAAGATTACTTATTAACACTTATAGATCCATACAGCCCTATTGCTGGACATAATAATTGTTCGATGATTGTATTTGAACAATTAAGTTCTACGGAATTTGTAGCACGAGAAGACTTATTTATTCATGTTTGGAATTCTTCTGGTGACTACATACAAGATGATATTGTAGAAATACCTTTCCGAGCTAACACAAACAAATATCAAGGAAAAATAGAAATTCCTGGTACTGGTTTATGGCGATTAAACCTATTTGTTAAAAATGAATCGGGCAGCGTAATACTTGGTGAAGAAAAAAGTGCAAACCACCAAACCAGTAGCTTGCACTTTCCTTTAAATACAGAACCTATTAACAATCTTTAGTTTCCGTTTTGTAAATGTTTTCGTACTACATAATGAAGTATCCCTCCATTTACATAATATGCAATCTCTATCTCTGAATCCAATCGTGATTGTGCTTCAAAATGTATTTCATTTCCAGAATCTGGATCGGTTGCTGTTACTCTAATCAATTGGCTCGGCGTTAAACCTTCAGAAATTCCTTCAAAACTAAAAATTTCTCTACCTGTTAATCCTAAACTTAGTGCACTCTCACCATTCTTATATTTAAGAGGCAAAATACCCATACCTATTAAGTTACTTCTGTGTATACGCTCATAACTTTCTGCCAATACTACTTTTACACCTAAAAGAGATGGTCCTTTAGCAGCCCAATCTCTAGAAGATCCACTACCATATTCTTTACCTGCTAATACTACTAGAGGAGTATTTTCTTTTCGATATTCCATAGCTGCATCGTAAACACTCATGGTTTCACCAGTTGGCAAATAAGTTGTAAATCCTCCTTGTTTATCTGTCAATTCATTCTTAATTCTAACATTAGCAAAAGTCCCTCTGACCATCACTTCATGATTTCCTCGACGTGAACCATAAGAGTTGAACATTTTAGGTTCTACTCCTAAAGACATAAGGTATTTTCCAGCAGACGAATCTCTAGTAAATGATCCAGCAGGAGAAATATGGTCTGTTGTAACCGAATCTCCTAACTTCAATAGTACTCGAGCATTCTCAATATCACTTACCTTAGGCACTTCTTTACTTAAGTTCTGGAAAAACGACACTTCTTTTATATAAGTTGATTCGTCTTGCCATTTGTAATAATTACCTTCATTTACTTTTAGAGTTTGCCATTGTTCCTCTCCATCAAAAATTACATCATACGCTTCTTTAAAATCTTTTTCTTGAACTGCAGCACGTACCGTTTCTTCAATTTCTTTTTGTGAGGGCCATATATCTTTCAAAAATACAGGCTCACCATTTGGATCATAACCTAATGGTTCTTCTAGAATATTTATATCTATGCGTCCAACTAGTGCATAAGCAACTACTAACATTGGAGATGCTAAGAAATTCATTCTTACTTGTGGATGTACACGCGCTTCAAAATTTCTGTTACCAGAAAGAATCGATGCTACAACCAAATCTTCTTTTGTTACTGCTTCTGCTATTGCTGCAGGCAATGGTCCACTATTACCTATACAAGAAGTACATCCATAACCTACAGTGTGGAATCTAAGCGATTTTAATTCGTTTAATAATCCACTGCGTTCTAAATAATCGGTTACTACTTTTGAACCAGGCGCCAAGCTCGTTTTCACCCAAGGCTTAGTTGACAAACCTCGTTCTATAGCTTTTTTGGCAACCAAACCTGCTCCAATCATTACACTTGGGTTAGAAGTATTTGTACAACTAGTAATAGCAGCAATTACAATAGAGCCATCATGTAATAAAAACTCTTCATTTTTATTTTTTATACGTACGGTACGTAGTTCATCTGTATCTTCTACTTCTTTTACTGAAGGTCGTTTTTCTCTAGGTATATATTCTGTTCCAGATCCTCCTTCGTTAAGCCATGCATGCTCTCTTCTATCATCTATAGAAATATACTCTCTTTTTGATTCCTCCATAAGAAGCTTTGGAAAAAAAGATTCTAAGTCTCTTACTTTAATTTCATCTTGTGGGCGTTTAGGACCTGCCACCACAGGCTCTAAAGTATTAAGGTCTACTTCTACAACATCGGTATAGGTAATCTGTTCTTTACCTGTTCGCCAGAGCATATTTCCTTTACAATATTTCTCTACTCTATTTACAACTTCCTCACTTCTATTAGTAGTTCGCATATACTCCAAGGTACGCTCATCAATCGGGAAGTAAGTAACCGTACATCCAAATTCTGGAGACATATTAGCTACGGTAGCACGATCTGGTACAGATAGATGCTCTAAACCATCACCAAATACTTCGACAAAATCACCAACTACTCCATATTGGCGTAGAGCATTAGTAATAGCCAACACCATATCTGTAGCAGTAATTCCTTCTTGAAGCTTTCCAGTCAATTTTAATCCAATAACTCTAGGACATCTAAAATAAATGGCCTGACCTAATAGTGCAGCTTCGGCTTCAATACCACCTACACCCCAACCTAATACACCAATTCCATTTACCATAGGAGTATGAGAGTCTGTTCCTACTAATGAATCAGGAAACCACCATCCATCTCTTTCGATTACACCTTGTGCTAAATACTCTAAATTTACTTGGTGACAAATTCCCATCCCAGGAGGAACCACAGAGAAATTGTCAAAAGCTCCTTGTGCCCATTTCAGCAATTGATAACGCTCACTGTTTCGTTGATACTCATATAAAACATTTTGTTGATAGGAATAATCTGTTCCATAAAAATCCACTTGTACAGAGTGATCCACTACTAAATCTACTGGAATAGCAGGATTTATTTTAGATCCATCCATCCCATGACGATCTACTTCATCACGAATAGACGCAATATCTACTACCGATGGTACTCCAGTAAAATCTTGCATAAGAACCCGAGCAGGCTTAAATGGAACTTCTTTTTCTGTTCCTTCGGCTTTCCAATGTAATAAAGTATTTACATGTTCTTGTGTTATACTAAAGTCATCTTTATTCCGAAGTGCATTTTCTAACAGAATCCGAATACTGAACGGCAAGCGTTCGATGTTTTCTCCTGATTTTTGCAAATCAGATAAGGATATTGTCTTCATTATTGTGTTGTTTTTATTTTATCTCATGAAGTTACAAAATATGTTGAAGAATTGCTTTTTTAACAAGTCAATTTACTTTTAATTAACAAATTATATTTTGCGGAATATTTCTCATTAGCAAATCACAAAAAAAGCGTTATTAAGATTAAAATTTGTACTTTTATACTTGCATATTTAACAAACACTGCAAATCAGATTAAACAAATAAAATTTAATTTATATATGGCATTAACCCCTTCAAATATGCTTCCATTAGGCACTAAAGCTCCAAACTTTAGCTTACCTAATACTATTAACGACCATATTCTTTCTTTAGAAGATATACGAGGCAGAAAAGGAACATTAATTATGTTCATTTGTAATCATTGTCCATATGTGAAACATGTGAATCGCGAATTGGTACGACTATGCAATGATTATCGTGTTACTGGATTTGGATTTGCTGCAATTAGCAGCAACGATGTAGAGAAATATCCGCAAGATGGCCCCATTGAAATGCGAAAAACAGCACAAGAAAATCGTTATCCATTTCCTTACTTATATGACGCTACCCAAGAAGTAGCCAAAGCATATGATGCAGCATGTACTCCTGATTTCTTTCTATTTGATGGCGAACTAGAATTAGTATACAGAGGACAATTAGATAGTTCTAGACCGGGAAATAGCATTCCTGTAAATGGAGTAGACTTACGACAAGCAATAGATAATATTTTAAACAACAACCCTCCAGTTAAAATTCAAAAACCGAGCATGGGTTGTAATATCAAATGGAAATAAAAAAGAGCCGATTTCACGGCTCTTTTTTATTTATTTTCACAGTGAAAAGTTACTTTACTTTAACTAATTCCACGTCAAAGATTAAAGTTGCATTCGGAGGAATTACTCCTGCAGCACCATGCGCACCATAGGCTAAGTGAGATGGGATGATTAATCTTGCCTTTGAGCCTTCATTAAATAACAACAAACCTTCATCCCAACCTTCAATAACTTGTCCCATTCCTACAGGTAATTCTATTGGTTGATTTCTTTGGTATGAAGAATCAAATACCGACCCATCTAGTAACATTCCTGTATAATGAACAGATACCATATCTCCTTTTACAGGCTTCTTACCAGACCCTTCTTCTATTACCTTATAATATAGCCCACTTTCAGTTTTTTCAAATCCTTCTGTAAGTTTAGCCATAAGCTCTTCTTGTTTTTTACGAGCTGCTGCCTCTCTCTCTTCTTTAGCTTTTACAAAATTATCGAAAGCTGCTGCTGCATCAAAAGCTGCTGCTGCTTCGCCAACACGTATAATTTCTAATTTCTCAATCTTATCTCCTTGTTGAATAGCATCGACAACATCTTGGCCTTCTACTACCTTACCAAATACTGTATGCTTATCATCTAGCCATGGTGTTTCAACATGAGTAATAAAAAATTGACTTCCGTTGGTCCCAGGCCCAGCATTTGCCATAGAAAGCACTCCTGGTGTATCGTGACGTAATTCTGGATGGAACTCGTCATCAAATTGATATCCTGGACCTCCTGTACCTGTACCTTTTGGATCTCCTCCTTGAATCATAAAATCAGCAATAACTCTATGAAAAACTAAACCATCATAATATGGTGTTCCTTCTGATTTTGCTGCATTTTTTATTTTCCCTTCGGCTAATCCTACGAAATTCCCAACTGTTCCTGGGGTTTTATCATAAGTTAGGTTAACTAATATCTCTCCTTTACTTGTTGTAAACTTAGCGTATAATCCTTCTTTCATTTTCTATTTTATTTATGAGCTACAAAGGTACATATTGATTTGATTTTAGAAACGCATTTCCAACTTTCAATAAACTATTGTAATATTTTCCAAACAGAAAAGCCACAAGATAACAATAGTTACTTGCGGCTTTTCTGTTTTATTATTAGCTTTTATTTTTTAATTAGCCTTCTCGCTAATAAATCGAATGCGATATAATCGTAACTCTTCTTCTTCATATTCATCATCAAATTCTTCTAACGCTAAATCAATTTTATCAGAATCTACTTCCAAGAAATATTCTTCCAATTCGTCTTGTGCATCATCATCTAACATCTCATCTACCCAATATGCAATATCTAGCTTGGTACCACTATATACTATCGCTTCCATTTCTTTAATAAGCTCGTCCATTGTTAGATGCTTACCTTCTGCTATAACAGTAAGAGGTAATTTCCTATCTACATTCTGAATAATATAGAGTTTTAAAGCAGAATTGCTACCAGTCGTTCGAACAACAAAGTCTTCTGGTTTAATTATATCATTTTCTTCTACATAATCCGCTATCAATTTAATGATAGAGCTACCAAACTTTTTTGCTTTCCCTTCACCCACTCCATTAATATTAGCAAGCTCATCCATTGTTACAGGATATTTAAGTGCCATATCTTCTAAAGAAGTCTCTTGAAAAATCACATATGGAGGTAAATTCTTATCATCGGCTATTCGTTTAACCTCTTTCTTAAGCAACGCATATAGTTCTTTATCTACAACATCGTTTGCTTTTTGAGCTACTTCAAAGTTTTCGTTTTCCTCTTTGCTATAAGAATGGTCTTTAGTCATCATAAAGGACTCGGGATTATCTATAAACTTTTTCCCTCGTTTGGTTAATCGAATTACGCCATAAAGCTCAATATCTTTTACAAGATATCCTGCAACTAAAACTTGGCGTAATAGAGCCATCCAAAAACTTTTATCTTGATCTTTACCGATCCCAAAATAAGGCATGGCATCGGTTTTATGAGATTTAATCAGTGCATTAGATTTACCTACTAGAACATTAACAACTTCTCTTGCTTTATATTGCTCATTTGTATCTCTTATTATCTGAAGAAGTTTTTTCACTTCATCCTTTGCTTCTATTTTTTCCTTAGGATAGCGCATATTGTCATCCATATCACCGCCTTCACCTGTAGCATTATCAAATTCTTCTCCGAAATAGTGTAATATGAATTTTCTTCTAGACATACTTGTCTCGGCAAAAGCTACGATATCTTGAAGCAAAGCCATTCCAATTTCTTGTTCTGCAACTGGCTTCCCACTCATAAACTTCTCGAGCTTCTCTATATCTTTATAGCTATAATATGCTAAGCAATGTCCTTCTCCACCATCGCGCCCCGCTCTACCTGTTTCTTGATAATAACTTTCTATGCTTTTAGGTATATCATTATGTATCACAAAACGCACATCGGGCTTATCTATACCCATACCAAAAGCAATGGTAGCTACTACTACATCAATATCTTCCTTTAAGAACATATCTTGATGTTTAGCACGTGTTTTAGCATCTAATCCAGCATGGTATGGCACGGCCTTTATTCCATTTACTTGTAGAATTTGAGCTAATTCCTCCACTCTTTTTCTACTTAAACAATAGACTATACCACTTTTACCTTCTTTCGATTTTATAAATCTTGTAATATCAGCATCTATATTTTTGGTCTTAGGTCGCACCTCATAATATAAGTTAGGGCGATTAAAAGAAGCCTTATAGATTTTAGCATCGGTTATAGCTAAGTTTTTAAGTATATCTTCTTGTACTTTCGGAGTTGCAGTTGCTGTTAGTGCAACAATTGGGATATTATCTCCTAAATTATCTATTATAGTACGCAGATTTCTATATTCTGGTCTAAAGTCATGTCCCCATTCACTTATACAGTGTGCTTCATCTATAGCTACAAAAGATATCGTAACAGTCTTTAAGAATTCAACATACTCTTCTTTTACAAGTGATTCGGGAGCGACATAGAGTAATTTGGTTATTCCATTACGGATATCAGACTTAACTTGCCTGACTTCAGTTTTGTTTAAAGAAGAGTTTAGAACATGGGCTGTACCTTTATTTGTAGACAATGACTCTATTGCGTCTACTTGGTTCTTCATTAAAGCAATTAGTGGCGAAACCACGATTGCTGTACCTTCTTTAATCAATGCGGGGAGCTGATAACAAAGTGATTTTCCTCCACCAGTAGGCATAATTACAAAAGTATTTTCTCCATTGTATACACTATGGACTACCTGCTCTTGTAAGCCTTTAAATTGGTTGAAGCCAAAATACTTTTTTAACGCCGCGTTTAAATTTGTTTTTGACACGCTGCAATTTTTTAAAATTAGAATAAAGCTTTCAGATATATTGTTTTACAAAGTAACAATTGTAATTTTGTGAGCAATTTGATACATCTTTGCATCAACTTGCTTTATATCCTAAAGAATCACGATATAAGTGATATTCTTTATTTGAACAATACAAGGTACAAAAATTATGAATAGTATCAAATTTCAAAAATCTGAAAATCTTGAAACAACACAACCAAATTATTTCAACAGCCAAGGAAACAATTGATTTAGAAGCATTAGCAATTTCTAAGCTTAGTGAATTAATTGATATAGAATTTGCAGATGCCGTTCTACATATATACAATAGCTCGGGTAGAGTTGTTGTTACGGGAATTGGCAAGAGCGCTAACATTGCTACAAAAATTGTTGCTACTTTAAACTCTACAGGCACTCCTGCGATATTTATGCATGCAGCAGATGCGATTCATGGCGATTTAGGTACTATTACAGAAAAAGATGTGGTGGTATGTATTTCTAAAAGTGGAGACACACCAGAAATAAAAGTCTTGGTTCCATTTATTCAAAGTAGAGGTAATAAAATAATTGCTATCACTTCTAACCGCGATTCCTTTTTAGGACAAAGGGCAGACTTTGTTTTACACGCATATATTGACAAAGAAGCAGACCCTAACAATCTTGCTCCCACAACGAGTACCACTGCACAATTGGTTATGGGAGATGCTATGGCAATGGCACTGTTAAAGCTTAGAGGATTTTCAAGTCAAGACTTTGCTAGATTTCACCCAGGAGGTTCTTTAGGTAAACGATTGTACTTAAGAGTAGGCGATTTAAGTAAAAATAATTTAAAACCAGAAGTAAATGCACAGACTCCAGTTAAAGATGTAATTATAGAAATATCGGAAAAAATGCTTGGCGTAACTGCTGTAGTAGATAATGGAAAAATAATTGGAGTCATTACAGATGGAGATTTACGAAGAATGCTAATAAAAGCGGATAATATAAGTCAGCTTAAAGCTATAGACATAATGTCTGAAAATCCAAAAAGAGTAAATAAAGATGAAATGGCTGTACGTGCATTAGAAATAATGGAAAATAACGATATTACTCAACTACTAGTTACTGATGAAGAGGACAATTATGCTGGTATTGTTCACATTCATGATTTAACCAAAGAAGGGATTATATAATAAGAAATGAAGAAAAACAAAAAAGCAAACGCTTCAAAAGGAAGCGAGATGTCTTTCCTTGATCACTTAGAGGAATTACGTTGGCATATAATACGTATTACTATAGCAGTTATTGCCTTAGGATTAATCGCTTTTATTTTCAAAGGATTTATTTTCGATGTTATAATATTCGGACCAAAGAATGCAGATTTCCCTACTTACAAACTATTTTGTAAAGCAGCCAAAGCCATAGGTCGCCCAGATAGCTTTTGTTTTGAGGAATTACCCTTTAAGTTACAGAGTAGAAAAATGGCAGATCAATTCTCTGCTCACATATGGACCTCTATAACCGCTGGAATAGTTATAGGTTTTCCTTATATTATTTATGAATTTTGGAAATTTATTAGTCCTGGACTTCATGATTCGGAACGAAAAACAGCTCGTGGGTTTATCATAGTAGCATCTTTATTATTTTTTACAGGAGTGTTATTTGGTTATTATGTGATTGCACCTTTATCAATAAACTTCCTAGGAACTTATACAGTAAGTAGTCACGTTCTAAATGAGTTTGATTTAGGTAGTTATATTTCTGTTGTTCGTACGTCTGTACTTGCTAGTGGATTAATCTTCGAGTTACCAATAATTATATACTTCTTAACAAAAATCGGATTAGTTACTCCAGAGATTCTAAGGAAATATCGAAAAATATCTATTGTACTTGTATTATTACTTTCGGCCATTATCACGCCACCAGATGTTGCAAGTCAAATTATTGTTGCTATACCTATTTTAGTATTATATGAAATAAGCATTTATATTTCTGCAGCAGTATTAAGAAAACAAGCGCGTGAAGAAGCGAAAGCTTAAATAAGTTAACATTAACTACTTTTAAGTAACCAGTACATCTAAACTAATATTCCATATAAAACAAGAGGTATAATTAATCATAAAACATATAGTTATATACTTACTTAAAACATTCTTCAAAATTATTTTTGGATTTATAATAATATTTACTTAGCTTTACCCTATTACAAACAATAACTTATTCTTAAGATTATGAAAAAAACATTACTATTTTTAGCAGCAGTAGCTTTCAGCTTTGGCTCTGCTATTGCACAAGACCACATTATTGATCGTGAAAGAGAATCCACAGCTCTTCCAGCGAGTGGGGATCCTCTAACAAATGACCCAACGTTCATGATAGCGGATCACTTTAAATTAGAAGGTACTACTGAAGTTGACCGTTTTGTCTTTTATGGATTCACTGATGATAATGCGTTAGCCACAAATACAACTGGTGTAAACTTACTTATATTTGATAGTGAAGACTCTGAACTTGATCCAAATTTATTAGCACCATCTGGTATTCCAAGTGCAGCAAATGACAACGGAGCAATTTACAGTTTTATTAATATTGATCCTTCGGACGTTACATTTGTAAATACCGATTCTGCAGATAGAGAAGATGGTTCAACAGCTTATTTTTATGATATCGTTATTAGTGCTGCTGATATTATGGATGACAATGAAGATATGATTTTACCAACTGGTGATTATTGGGTTGCTGTTACTTTAGATATTCAAAATGATGATGAGTATTTCTTCTGGAACTCAAATGTATCTGCACCTGCAGATTATGGTCCAGCAGGATATTCACCAAATGAAGAAGTATGGGCTCCAGTACATGCATTTTTTACTGGACTTGCCCCAGTAAACGCTATGGCATGGTCATTATGGGGAGAACAAACGCTTAGCGTAGGTGACTTTGAAGAGAACAACTTCAAACACTTAGTACAAAACAACCAATTACTATTAACAAGTGATGTTGAAATTGATAACATTACTATCTATAACACATTAGGACAGCAAGTTGCTTCTGAAACTATCAACTCAACTTCAAGTTCTATCGACTTAAGCACTCTTACTTCTGGTGTTTACTTTTCTAAAGTAAATGTAAACGGACAAGAAAAAGCTTTCAAGTTTGTAAAGTAATTTAAATAAAAACATTATAGTTTTATTAAAGCATGGTTTTAAAAACCATGCTTTTTTTATATCCTAACATACTCTATTTTCTTTCTGTAAAATTAAATTGTACTTTTACCAAATAAAGATTCTATTTTTAGACATATGAAGTTACGTGCAGAAAACCTGATGAAGGCATATAAAGGCAGAAAAGTAGTAAAAGGAATTTCGGTAGAACTTACCCAAGGAGAAATCGTTGGTTTACTTGGTCCTAATGGTGCAGGAAAAACTACTTCTTTCTATATGATTGTTGGGTTTATAAAACCAAACGGCGGCAATATATTCTTGAATGATAAGAATATTACTAAATTCCCAATGTATAAACGCGCACAACATGGTATTGGTTATTTAGCACAAGAGGCTTCTGTTTTTAGAAAGCTAAGCGTAGAAGACAATATTCTAAGCGTACTTCAATTAACCAAACTTAGCAAGAAGGAGCAAAATATGCGAATGGAATCTTTGATTGAAGAATTTGGACTTGGCCACATCAGAAAGAACAGAGGAGATTTACTTAGTGGAGGCGAACGACGTAGAACAGAAATAGCTCGCGCATTAGCTACCGACCCTAAATTTATTTTATTAGACGAGCCATTTGCTGGGGTAGACCCTGTTGCGGTAGAAGATATTCAACGTATTGTTGCTCAACTTAAAAAGAAAAACATAGGAATATTAATTACCGATCATAACGTACAAGAAACACTTGCCATTACAGACAGAACATATCTTATGTTTGAAGGAAGTATACTTAAGCATGGTAGCCCTGAAGAACTTGCCGAAGATGAAATGGTACGAAAAGTATATTTAGGTCAAAACTTCGAGCTTCGCAAAAAAAGATTAGATCTATAAAGATGTTCTTTTTGTTTTTCTAGATATTACAGATAAAACAATATAAAGAATTAGAATAAGAGGAATTGCTATAAACTTCAAAAGCACCATTCCTAAAACACTCAATAGTAAAAAGCTATATCGAATCTTATTGTCTGACCATGACCAATTTTTAAATTTCAGGGCAAATAATGGCAACTCCATATTCATCAATACAGATACTACAAGAGTAAAACCTATTAAAAAGTATGTGTTTAGAAAAAGATTCTCTAAAAACACAGAATTCTGATAGACTAAAATCAATGGAATACTTAAAGTCCATATAGATACAGCGGGTGTAGGCATTCCTATAAATTGATCCGTTTGACGAGTATCTACATTAAACTTAGCAAGCCTATATGCTGCTGCAACAGCTATAAACAATCCTATAAATGGCAAGAAAACTACTATACCAGATTGCCAGTCTGCACTTTTAAAAATATCGATGGAATAAGGCACTCCAAATAATGATTCACTAAGCAATTGCATCATAACCACTCCTGGCACTACTCCACTAGTAACCACATCGGCCAAAGAATCTAGCTCCATTCCTACTTTGCTCTGCACATGAAGTAATCTAGCAAAGAATCCATCAAAGAAGTCAAAAAAGATACCTAAGAATACAAAAACAGATGCTGTAATTAACTCATTGCTAAATGCAAAGAATAATGCAATACAGCCACAAAGTAAATTAAGTGAGGTAATAAAGTTTGGGATGTGCTTTTTCATAAAATACCTGAATTTGAGGTAAAAATACAAAAGAAATCCCCTCCAAACTCTATCTTTGCCTATTAAGTGAGAACAACAAATATTTCTCTTATATTTATCTATCAAGAATCGTAATGTCAAACAGTATATTGAAAAAGTTTTGTTTTTATTTGCTATTGATAGCAAGCATGTCGGTACAAGCACAAACAGCAAGAAAATACTCAAATGAGTTTATGAATATAGGTGTAGATGCTGCCGCTTTTGGTCTTGCAAATTCTACTGTTGCTTCTATAAACAATGTGAATTCCGTGTATTGGAATCCCGCAGGATTACTCCATTTAGAAGAAAAAGAAATTGCGTTAATGCACGCAGCATACTTTGCCAATATGGCCAATTATGATTACGCAGCATTCGCTATGCCGATAGATGATAAAAGTGCATTTGGAGTATCATTAATTCGCTTTGGAGTAGATGATATAATGAATACTACAGAATTAATCGACAGTAATGGAAATATAGATTACAATAGGATTAACCTCTTCTCTACTGCCGATTATGGATTTACTTTTTCTTATGCGAGAGCGACACCTATAGAGAATTTACATTTTGGTGCTAACGCAAAAATCATTAGACGAATCATAGGTAAATTTGCAGATTCTTGGGGTTTTGGCTTCGATCTAGGATTACAGTACAAACATAACGATTGGCAATTTGGATTAATGGTTCGGGACATAACCACTACTTTTAACACTTGGTCTATCGATCAAAAAAGATTAGAAGATATCCAAAATGCAGTTGAAGGAGAAAATCAAGAAGTCCCAGAAACTACAGAAATCACCTTACCAAAAGCACAACTAGGTGTAGCAAGAAACTTTGTATTAAGTAGTAATTTTAAATTATTAACAGAAGCAAATCTTCACATACGTTTTGCCGAAACAAACGACATAGTTTCATCTTCTTTTGCTAGTCTTACACCATCATTAGGCGTACAACTTAACTATACAGATTTAGTATATATACGTACGGGCGTAGGGAATTTTCAAAACGAATTACAAATAGACGGTGACGAAAAAGTAAGTTTTCAGCCAAATATTGGAATTGGATTTCATTATAAAGGAATTTCCATTGACTATGCATTAACCGATATTGGAGATCAAAGTGCCGCTCTTTATTCCAACGTTTTTTCACTTAGATTAGATCTAGGTATTTTTAAATAATAAATTACAGTGAGATATATATTTCTATTACTTTGCATTACAACTGTTTTTGTAAACTCTTTTGCGCAAACAAAAAGTTTATCTGGAGATGCTGAAATAAGCGTATTAACTATAGGTCCTGGCGAATATCTTTATGACAAATTTGGTCATAGCGCCATACGTGTACAAGACAAAGTCACTAATTTAGATATTGTTTTTAATTATGGGACTTATGACTTCAACACTCCTAACTTCTACACCAAATTTGCTAGAGGAAAACTCTTATACACCTTAAGTGTATCTAATTTTACAGATTTTTTCTATCATTATCAATCTGAGGATCGATGGATTACTGAGCAAGTATTAAATTTAAGTATAGCTCAAAAACAAGATATATTTAAGTTGTTAATTGAAAATGCAAAACCAGAAAACAGAGAATACCTCTATGATTTCACGCATGATAATTGCGCTACGAAGATTAGAGATATTTTGAGTTTAGCTCTTGGAAATAATATAGAATATAATACAGAGTTAGAGAATCCAAAAAGTTTTCGTCAGTTAATTGGAGAAAATATTAATTCTAATACTTGGGGTAGTCTAGGAATAAATATAGCCTTAGGAGCACCAATAGATAGAAATGCCAGTAAGCTAGAAGAACAATTTCTGCCATATTATGTAATGGAAGCAGATTCAGAAGCTAAGATTAAAACAAGCGCTGGAGAATGGATTCCTTTAGTTAAAAAAACTATTAACCTATACGAACAAAAA
>JAJYTI010000263.1 GCA_021793135.1 Bacteroidota bacterium | reverse complement strand
ATCGTATTAATGAGATAAAATTAGTTTTTATTTACGGCTATTGGTTTAAAAATAAAATTTTATAAGACGACTAAATATTTTGTGTAAAACGTATTACTTCTTATAATTTAATTATATCAAGAAAAATGGTGTTCTAGTTTAAGTAAGTATAGATAGAGATTATGCGTTTTGTAAATCTATTTCTATCTTTCGGGTTAGTTCTACAAAAGCCTGTGGGCTTAATTGTTCTGGACGTTTTGTTAAGATTGGATCTTCACGGAAAGCATCACTTAATTGTAATGGTTTTAAGCTGTTTCTAAGTGTTTTTCTTCGTTGTTGAAAAGCAGTTTTTACTACTCTATAAAGCATTTTTTCACTACAATTTAACTCCAAATTTTCCTTACGTGTTAAACGCAACACTCCACTGTCTACCTTTGGTGGTGGATTAAAAACATGAGGTGGTACTGTAAATAAATATTCTGCATCGTAGAACACTTGTGTTAAAACCGATAGTATACCATAGATTTTACTACCTTCGTGGGAGCAAATTCGCTCTGCCACTTCTTTTTGAAACATACCACTAAACTCTGGGATAAGATGTTTGTTTTCTAGAGTTTTAAATACGATTTGTGAAGAGATGTTATATGGAAAATTCCCAATAATAGCCGTAGGCTTATTATTAAACAATTCCTCCAAAGAATACTTTAAAAAATCGCCATAGATTATATTTGCCTCTAGTTCGTTATAGTGTGCTTTTAGATAGTCTATAGACTCTTCATCAAGATCGATTACGCTAAGTTTATAGTCCTTTTTAAGTAAATATTTTGTTAGTACTCCTGTTCCAGGACCTATCTCTAATACTTGATTATAGCCTGTTCCTTGTAGAGTATCGGCTATACGTTTAGCTATATTCTCATCGGTTAAGAAGTGCTGTCCTAAATGTTTTTTGGCTCGAACGCTATTTTTGCTTGGTTTACTCATGCGAATGAATGACTTTCATTTTGGTATTAAAAGAAACCATTTTTCCATGGTACTTTTTATTCAGTTGGTTTATTTCGGAAGCATGTTCTTCTATGAAAGCTTGTAGGTCGGTAGCACTCTTTGCGGTATATTGTACAGAATAGGTTATACCACCCATTTCTTCTTCAATTAGTACACGAGTCATTAATGCCTTTGTAAACTTTCCAGTAGCAAGCATTGCTGGAATATATGTGTCCTTCATCCATTCTAACCATTGGTCGTGAATGCTTTCGTCTACATTTGTAGTGATATTATAAATGTACATAGAATAATTTTTAAGTTTCTGGATTGAAATCGCCTCGCAATTTACGGAAACGTTTTCTGGCATCCACAAAGAATATGCTGTCGCTATAATCAAAGATTATTTTCTCGTAATATTCCATTGCCTTCTCCGGTTGGTGGAATTCCTCTTCATATAGCATTCCTAATTTATAAAATGCAGCATCTCCTAGTAAATCGTAAGCATAAGATTTTGTAATAACTTTCCAATGTTCAGCTGCTTTTTCATAATTTTTCTGATCGTAATAAAGTTCGCCTAATTTGAAATGTGCATCGTCTATAATGCTCTTACCATCGTGTTTTACCAATATATTATTTAATTGTTGGATAGCCTGATCGGTTTTTCCTTGTAAAACCAATAAATCTGCTACAGCAAACTCCTTTAGTGCTGTATGAGTACTATCGTCTAAAATATTATCCTGAATTCTTAAATTAAGAAACATTGCATCATTTGCAATAAGTTGTGTAGTAGCGCGCTTTAAAATATCTAGTTGGGTAAGTGCCCACTTAAAATCTCCTTTAAAGTAACTAGTTTGTGCTATTTTAAAATTGGCTTCATGCCCCAAAGGTTGCCCTTCCATATTGCGCTGTACGTGAGTAAATTGAATTAAAGCAGGATTAAATTGATTGTTAGTAACTAGGATGTCCCCTAATAATAATCGAATACGAGATTCGGTATGTCGATTTAAGTTTCGTGATAATGTTTCTTTTAATTTAGTAATAGCTTTTTCTTTTTCATCAAGTTTGTAGGCGATAAACTGGGCATAATCCATCTCAAGGATTGCAACATTTGCTTGGTCTTTGTATTTTTCTATCAAAGTTTTAAAGTTATCCACTACTTTAGGATATTCTTTCTCTGTTGCCGATGCAATATCTACTTGTAGTAGAAGGTGTTCTGCATCGAAAATTGTTTGTAAGTCGTCGTCTTCTGCTTCTTCGAGAATATACTCTGCGATTTCGGAAGTCAAATCAAATTCGGAATCACTATAAGCTAATACTGCTAGATCTTTTACTCTTCGTAAACCTTGTTCTTTATCTCTATTACGGATTGCTTTCTCTTGTACAAAAGCTTTTTTATAATCCTTCTCTTGTACAAAAACCCAACTTAGTAAATCATAATAGAGTAGTTGTGGTTCATTCTGTATTTTTTGCATTAAGACGCGTTTAAAAATTTTGTTCGCATCATTGTTTTCGTTTTCTTCTATATAATAACTAAACCTATGTTGTATGGTATTGGTATATCGTGGTTCTTTTTCGATTAGATCTATATAGGCGTTAAACATTTTGTGCAATTTACCTTGTATACCATATAGATTGGCA
>JAJYTI010000035.1 GCA_021793135.1 Bacteroidota bacterium | reverse complement strand
CCATCTAAAAATGCGATAACTGAAGGAGTAGTACGTTTTCCTTCTGCGTTAGCTATAACAGTTGGTTCACTACCTTCCATTACAGCAACACACGAGTTGGTAGTTCCTAAGTCTATTCCAATAATCTTACTCATAGTGTATACTTATTTTCTATTTGCTAATTAATATATTATTCTTTCTGTTTTTCTAATTTTCAACATGTATAAGTCAAGTTTTGTGCCATATAAGAATATATGACAGCTTGTCATAAACTTAGCGTAACAAGTCAGTTAATGACAATTATTAGAACTCTAAATGATAGTGTTTATAGTAGCTACCGACAATATGTAATACGTAAAAGTAGTATGCTTTATTTTTGTATACGAATGGGTTTAGTGTATCTTTGAGATAACTTAATTTTGTCTAAAATATATTATATGGAGAGTATCAGTGTTTTTGACATGTTGAAAATCGGCGTTGGACCGTCTAGTTCACATACCCTAGGTCCGTGGCGCGCTGCGCTGTGGTGGTTAGAAGAAATAGAAGATAAAGGCGGAGCTTCTAGTTTAGAGAAAGTAGAAGTCCATTTATATGGATCTTTATCTTTAACTGGAGTTGGACATGCTACAGACATTGCTGTAGTTCTTGGGCTATGTGGATTTGATCCTATTACTTATCCCACCGAACAAATAGACAATCATATTGCAACCATAAAGCATGAAAAAACAATATTGATTAACTCTTTAAAGTCTATTCCATTTGATTTTGAAAAAGACATACATTTTCATCAGAACTTTTTAGATTTCCATCCTAATGGAATGACTATTAAGGGCACATTTACAGACGGAAGTTTTTACGAAGAAAATTATTACTCTATTGGAGGTGGGTTTGTTGTAAAAGAACAAAAAAGTGAAATTGTAGAAGAAACAACTGACACCTCTTCTTTCCCCTTCCCTATTGAAAAAGGTAAAGAACTACTAGCGTATTGCAAAAAAGAGAATAAATCTATTTCTCAAATTGTATTAGAAAACGAACTTTCATTACGTTCGGAAGATGAAATAGATACAGAGCTAAAAGCGATTTGGAATGTAATGTTAGATTCTATATATGATGGTTGTCATACGGAAGGTATGTTACCAGGTGGATTACAAGTAAAACGCCGAGCATATAGATTACACGAAAGTCTTATAGGAGATTCGAATTATAGCAACACCGAAGAATGGATGGAAGCCATTCGCAATACGAAGGTGAGTTTCCGTCAGATTCTCAAGTGGGTTTCTTGTTATGCAATTGCTGTAAATGAAGTAAATGCAGATTTAGGACGTGTAGTTACTGCACCTACAAATGGAAGTGCAGGAGTAATTCCTGCTGTTTTATTTTATTATTTAACCATTGAAAATCATAATGCAGGATTTGAAGAGATAAAACGTTTTTTATTAGTTGCTGGGGAAATAGGTGCGTTGTTTAAAAAAGGAGCTACCATTTCGGCAGCAATGGGTGGATGTCAAGCAGAAATTGGAGTTTCTTCGGCAATGGCAGCTGGTGCATTAGCAGAGCTTATGGGAGCTACACCAGAACAAGTTTTAATAGCAAGCGAAATCTCTATGGAACACCATTTAGGATTAACCTGTGATCCTATTGCTGGACTAGTGCAAGTGCCGTGTATAGAACGTAATACTATGGGTGCTATAAAAGCTATTAATGCAGCAGAAATCGCACTACATACCGATCCTGCACACGTAAAAGTACCATTTGACTCTGTAGTAAATACTATGTGGGAAACTGCAAAGGATATGAATACTAAATATAAAGAAACAAGTGAAGGTGGATTGGCAGTTAGCGTAAATTTAAGTGACTGCTAAACTATAAATCAATAACTTTGGGAATACTTTTTCCTAACTTAAAACACATAAAATGTCAATAGCAAAAAAAGATTACAAACGTATTACAACCAAAACTTTGGTAGATATGAAAGCCAAAGGAGAAAAGATATCTATGCTAACAGCATATGATTATACTATGGCAAAAATTCTAGATGCCTCTGGAATCGATGCTATATTAGTTGGTGACTCCGCTTCGAATGTAATGGCTGGATATGAAACTACTTTGCCTATTACATTAGATCAAATGATTTATCATGCGGCATCGGTGGTAAGAGCAGTAAATAGAAGTTTGGTTGTTGTAGATTTACCTTTTGGTACTTATCAAAGTGACCCAAAAGAGGCACTACGTTCTGCTATTAGAATTATGAAAGAAAGTGGAGCACATGCTGTAAAGCTTGAAGGGGGTAAAGAAATTAAACATTCAATAAAACGTATTCTTAAAGCTGGTATTCCTGTAATGGGGCATTTAGGTCTAACGCCACAATCTATATATAAATTTGGTACCTATACTGTTAGAGCAAAAGAAGAAGAAGAAGCAAATAAACTTATAGAAGATGCTAAAATGCTTGAAAAACTTGGATGTTTTGCTATCGTACTAGAAAAAATCCCAGCTACTCTTGCTAAAAAAGTTGCAGAAAGTGTAGATATTCCAATCATTGGTATTGGTGCTGGAGGTGCAGTAGATGGACAAGTACTTGTTATGCACGACATGCTTGGAATGACTCATGAGTTTAATCCTCGATTCCTAAGAAGGTATTTAGACTTATACACGGAAATGACAACGGCATTTTCTAAGTATGTCGATGATGTAAAAAAAGGAGATTTCCCTAACGAAGAAGAACAATATTAAAATCATATTTTGAAACATTCTAAGGCAATTCAAGTTATCTATGAAGACAATCACTTATTGGTTTTAAACAAGCAGCCAGGAGATTTAATTCAAGGAGACAAAACAGGAGATAAACCATTATCGGAACTTGCCAAAGCATATATCAAAGAAAAATATAATAAACCAGGGAATGTATATTTAGGCATACCCCATCGTCTAGATAGACCTACTAGCGGAATTATTGTTTTTACCAAAACCTCGAAAGCACTTTCGAGGTTAAATAATTTATTTTCATCTAGAGATATAACAAAAGTATATTGGGCTATTGTTAAAGATACTCCTAAAAAGAAATCTACTACTTTACGACATTATTTAGTTCGAAATCGAAAGCAAAATAAATCTTATGCCCATGAAAAAGAAGTATCAAATAGTAAATTGGGAGTCTTACATTATGAAATAAAAAAGAAGCTTGACCGATATACCCTACTAGAAATAGACTTAGAGACTGGTAGACATCATCAAATAAGAGCACAACTAGCTAAAATAGGTTCTCCTATTAAAGGAGATTTAAAATACGGTGCAGATCGCAACAATCCCGATGGTAGTATTCATTTACACGCTAGAGAATTACATTTTACACATCCCGTAACTAAAGAGAAACTACGATTAATTGCAAATCCTCCAAAAGATGTATTGTGGAATGCATGTATAAATAACTAAAACTACTAGACCCATCCTTCTCTATCTAAACTACGGTATTGGATGGCTTCTGCAATATGTGAAACATTGATATCTTTAGAGTTTTCTATATCGGCAATAGTCCTACTTACTTTTAATATTCTATCATAAGCACGAGCAGAAAGATTTAGCTTTTTCATTGCTGTTTCGAGCATTTTATTAGAAGCATCATCTAGTTTACAAAACTTACGAATTTGTCTTACTCCCATTTGGGCATTGTAATGAATCTCCTCATAGTCTTTAAAACGTTCAGACTGGATAGCACGCGCTTTGACCACTCTTTTACGAATTTCTTTACTTGGCTCCCCTTTACGCGTGTCACTCAATTCTTCAAATTTAACCGGAGTTACTTCAATATGCAAATCGATACGATCTAATAGGGGTCCTGATATCTTCCCGAGATAACGTTGCATTTCTGCTGGTGTAGATGTAAAAGCCGAGCTTCCATCATTAAAGTATCCACTAGGACTTGGATTCATACTTGCTACTAACATAAAACTAGCGGGATAAGTAACCGTAAATTTTGCACGTGAAATAGTGACTTCCCTATCTTCTAAAGGCTGTCGCATAACTTCCAATACGCTTCTTTTAAATTCAGGCAACTCATCTAAAAATAAAACTCCATTGTGTGCCAAAGAAATTTCTCCTGGCTTTGGATAACTTCCTCCACCAACCAATGCAACATCGCTTATAGTGTGATGCGGACTTCTAAATGGTCTTTCTTTTACTATTCCATCACGAGTAATTGTTCGCCCTGCAACACTATGAATTTTTGTAGTTTCTAAGGTTTCTGGAATTGTCATTGGTGGCAAAATAGTAGGAAGTCTTTTAGCCAGCATCGTTTTACCTGATCCTGGAGGACCTATCAAAATAATATTATGGCCACCTGCAGCAGCTATTTCCATACATCTTTTTATAGACTCTTGCCCTTTTACATCTTCAAAATCATATTTACTAACTGCAGTATTGTCTCCTAAATCAGTTTCTATATCGATTATGGTTCGTTTAAGTGGTTTTAGTTTTGAAAAATACTCAATAACTTGAGAAATGTTTTCGACTCCATAGACTTCCATATCCTTTACAATTGCAGCTTCTTTTGCATTTTGTTTTGGCAATATAATTCCTTTAAAGCCTTCTTTTTTTGCTTGAATTGTAATTGGCAACGCTCCAATTATTGGTTGTAAAGTCCCATCTAATGACAACTCCCCCATTATTATATATTCTTCTATGTCTTTTTGACAATATATTTGTTCGGTAGCAATAAGGATACCCATTGCTAATGGTAAATCATATGCAGAACCTTCTTTTCGCATATCGGCAGGAGCCATATTTAAGGTGATTTTCTTTCCAGGTATTTTATAACCATTATTTTGTAATGCTGCTGCAATTCGATAATTACTTTCTTTAATCGCATTATCAGGTAATCCCACTAAATGATAACCGATACCCCGATTCACATGCACCTCAATCGTTATCGTTATAGCATCTACACCATGAACTGCACTTCCATAAATTTTCGTCACCATTTCACTTTATTTTTTAATGAAACAATATAAATATAAGTAAAATTTAATATTAAATCACTATACACAGTGCTATCACACTAATTTTCCGAATCTACTTTATACATAAAAAAAGCTCTTGCATTTTGCAAGAGCTTTTTAAAATAGATGCTACAAGTATAGCTTTTCTTATAAGAAAGAATATCCTACCGCTAAAGTAAACACATTGTTTTTAGGCTCTATCGTGTTTCCTGCTTGTGAGGTATCTTTTAATGCTTTAGACAATCCAAAGTTGTAACGACCATCTATACGGATTCCAAAAGGTAAATCCAATCCTAAACCAACTAAACCTGATAAATCAAAAGAGTTTGATTTTACACCGCTTTCAATTCCGTTAAATACTTTACCAATATTATCATCTACAACAAAACCAAATTGAGGTCCTACTTGTACGTTCAATCCACTAATTAAGTAATACTTAAGCATAATAGGCACATTCACATAATCTAGCTTAACATCATCATGGTTAAACTTTGCTCCTTGTTGTGAGTATAACAATTCTGGCTGAATCCCAATTTTTCCTGCTTTAAATCCTGCAAATGCTCCAATTTGGAATCCTGTCTTATTTGACATGTTTACTCCTTTTACATCAGAAAAATTAGAGAAGTTAGCCCCTGCTTTAATACCAAAATCTATTTCTTGAGCAGATGTAACTCCAATTCCTAAAATCCCGAATAACGCAATAAAAAATATTTTTTTCATAATCTATCAATTTGATTCTATACACAAATATACATATGATTTGTTAAAGAAAATCCATTACTACCTTAATTTAAGGTTAATTAAATATGAATAATCTTCTATTGGAACTAAAGCAAATCTATTTTTTAAAAATTATTGTCTGTATCTTTACGCTATGGGTTGGCAAAAATACATTAAAGAATACCTTGATTATCTACGAATAGAACGTGGATTAGCAACAAATACAATTGCTGGGTATAGCAAAGATTTGGAACTACTTAGCATTTGGATTAAGGAGAATGCTGGTTCTAAAAGTCCTTTAAAACTCACAACAAATACAATTCAAGGCTTTTTATATGATCGTAGCAAGAAAGTAAAAGCTAGCACTCTTAATAGATGTTTGGCTAGCTTACGTGGCTTCTTTGCATATTTACATTTCTCTAAATTAAGAGAAGATAACCCTATGGAACTGATAGATAGTCCCAAAACTTCAAGAAGTCTTCCCGATGTTCTGAGCCTTGAAGAAATAGACGCCATCATGGGAGAGATAGATTTAAGCAATCCGCAAGGCGAAAGAAATAGAAGTATGCTCGAATTGTTATATGGATGTGGCTTACGTGTATCGGAATTAATTAACCTACGTATTTCGGATTTGTTTTTTGAAGAAGGTTTTATCCGAGTAGAAGGTAAAGGAAGCAAGCAACGACTTATCCCTATTGCACCCATTACTATGAAGTATGTAAATATATATCGTAAAGAGGTAAGAACACACCAAGTTATTGCACCACAAGCGACCGATATTTTATTTTTAAACAGAAGAGGAAAAGCATTAACTAGAAATATGGTGTTTTTAATTATTAAAGATCTAGCTGAAAAAGCTGGAATTAAAAAGAACGTAAGTCCACATACTTTTCGTCATTCTTTTGCTACACATCTTTTAGAAAATGGAGCCGATTTAAGTGCCATCCAACATATGTTGGGACATGAAAATATTACCACTACCGAAATTTATACTCATCTAGACACAAAATATCTAGAAGATACCTTAATACAATTCCACCCAAGGAAATAAGTTTTCAATCTATAAAAAATGCCGAGCAATTTTGCTCGGCATTTTTAGTTTATAATAAAGTAATTCTTCTATATTATCTAGCTACGTTTATAGCACGTGTTTCACGTATTACGGTAACTTTTACTTGTCCTGGATAGGTCATATCTGTTTGAATTTTCTGTGAAATATCAAAAGACATTTGCGAAGCCATTTCGTCGCTCACTTTTTCACTTTCTACAATAACACGTAATTCTCTACCAGCCTGAATAGCATATGCTTTATTTACACCTTGGAAGCTTAAAGCTACATTCTCTAAATCTTTTAGACGTTGGATATAAGAATCCAATACTTGACGTCTTGCTCCCGGTCTTGCTCCACTAATTGCGTCACAAACTTGTACAATAGGTGAAAGTAAATTGTTCATTTCTATTTCGTCGTGGTGAGCACCAATTGCATTGCATACTTCCGGTTTCTCACCATATTTTTCTGCCAATTGCATACCCAAAATAGCGTGTGGAACTTCGGTTTCCATTTCTGGAACTTTCCCCATATCGTGAAGTAACCCTGCACGTTTCGCCATTTTAGCATTCAGTCCTAATTCTGCTGCCATAATACCACACAATCTAGCAACTTCTCTAGAGTGATGTAATAAGTTCTGACCATAAGAAGAACGGTATTTCATTCGTCCTACCATTCTAATAAGCTCAGGATGCAATCCATGAATTCCTAGTTCTATAACAGTACGCTTCCCTACTTCTATAATCTCTTCGTCGATTTGTTTAGCGGTTTTCTTAACCACTTCTTCAATTCTCGCTGGGTGAATACGTCCATCAGTTACTAACTTATGTAAAGATAAGCGAGCAATTTCTCTTCGTACCGAATCGAAACAAGATAAGATAATTGCTTCTGGTGTATCATCTACAATAATCTCTACACCTGTTGCAGCTTCCAAAGCACGAATGTTTCGTCCTTCACGACCTATAATACGACCTTTTATATCATCGCTTTCAAGGTTGAACACCGACACGCAATTTTCTACAGCTTCTTCGGTACCCACACGTTGAATAGTATTTACAATAATCTTACGAGCTTCTTTTTGTGCAGTAAGTTTGGCTTCTTCCATTTCATTTTGGATAAAAACCATAGCATCTGCCTTTGCATTGTCTTTTAAGCTATTTACAAGTTGCTCCTTTGCTTCATCTGCCGATAAACCAGAGATAAGCTCTAATTCTTTAACTTGTCTACTATGCATGTTCTTTACTTCATTCTCCTTTATTTCAAGGATTTCTAAGCGTTCATTATGCTCTTCTATAGACTTCTCTAATTTAGCATTAAGCTTTTTATTTTTACTAATTTCTTTAGATAAGGTAGACTCTTTATCTCTAACTCTTTTTTCTGCGTCCGAGATTTTTCTATCTCGCTTTAAAATTACTTTTTCGTGTTCTGATTTAAGTTCTATAAAACGCTCCTTTGCTTGAAGTATTTTTTCATTTTTTATAGCCTCTCCGGTCAACTCTGCTTCTTTTTTAATGGAAGCTGCTTGTTCCTTTGCGTTACTTATTATCTTCGAAGCATTATTCTTTTCCAGAACTTTTGCTATTAGGTATCCTATTACTAGACCAGCAATAACACCTATTATTATCTCAATCATGATTCATCTATGTTTATATATAAAAAAAGCCTATACCAGCGCGGTATTTGAGAAAAAACTCCATGATATATAAAGTTTAGGGCTAACAAGTAGATCAAGTTTCCGTTCAAAGACGGCCTACTTTAACAACTTAGACTCACCCTTCTCAAAAGAAATAAATGTTAAGTTTTCCAAATAAATACACTGATATAGGCAGTAACCTTTCTATTATTTAAAGAACGTCATTAGGGAAGCAATTCTTTATCCAAAGCTTCTATACAAGCATTAAGTCGCTCGTATGTTTCCTCTTTATCATAATCTTTTTCCAAGACAGACTGCTCGTATTGCGAAGCAAATTGTAAAGCACACATAGCTAATACATCTTGTTTATCTCGCACTGCATAGCTTTCTTCAAAGCGCTTTATCATCTCATTGATGCGCTTAGCTGCTATACGCAATCCTTCTTCTTGGTTGCTATTAATTGTAAGCGGATAAACCCTATCAGCGATACTTAATTTTATTTTTAACTGATCTGCCATCCTTTTAAATTATTCTGACAAGTGTACAATACACTCATCTATCTCACGAATCAAAGCGTTTATCTTACGTTTTGTTTCCCTATTATATTGGTCGCTGCCCAGTATTGAGTTAGCATGCTTTAGCACTTCAGTCTCATTTTGCAAATGGAGAATCTCCTCTTCATATTCTTTCTCCTTCTCCAACCATTGTTGCCTCTCTTGCTCCATTAACACCAATTCTTCTTTAAGCTTTTGGTGTTGGTTCAAGAGTTGCTCCAATCGCACTTCCAATGTTCCAACTATGTCTGCTAACTTACTCATTGAAATAATTCTTTGAAGCAATATACTCAATACCGTCGATACAAACTTACTACTTGTTCGTCTATACAACAATAAATTTAGTGAATTTTTTGTAACATTGAATGCTATATTACCGATTTTTGTCAAGCGAATTTTTTAAAAGAAATAGATTTAAAGTATACTATATGCACATTTTACGATTTATATTTATCCTACTTCCAGTACTCTCTTGGGCACAGCCCACGGTTCCTACAGATTATTTTCGCTCTCCCCTAGATTTAGAAATTAGTCTATCGGGAAATTTTGGTGAATTAAGGGGTAATCACTTTCATAGTGGACTGGATATTCGAACTAATTACACCCAAGGACATCCCGTATATGCAACGGCTGATGGATATATAAGCAGAATAGGCATAGGCCATTATGGTTATGGAAAAGCATTATATATTCAACATCCTAATGGTTATACTACGGTATACGGGCATTTACAGCGTTTTGCCGGGGAGATACAAAAATATGCTAAAGCACATCAATACAAAATAGAATCTTACGAAATACAAGTGTATCCAGAAGCAGGCGTAATTCCCGTAAAAAAAGGAGACTTAATTGCTTATAGTGGAAATACAGGAGGAAGCGGTGGCCCACACCTACACTATGAGATTAGGGATGGCAATCAACGACCTATGAATCCACTTCTATTTGGTTATCATGTTGCTGACACAAGAAAACCAAATATCGATAAGCTACGTATCTATACTATTTCGGACAATGCGCATGTGGATCATCAATCAAAAAATAAAGATCTACGACTTACTCCACAAAACGATGGTAGTTATCTAGCCGAAAGTATAGAAGCGCTAGGCAAAATTGGTTTAGGAGTTGCTACTTTTGACCGATTGAATTCAGTAGATAATAAAAATGGTGCTTATCGTATACAAACAAAAATAAATGGGGAACCTCATCATGAAATTCGTTTCGACCGATTTAGTTTTGCCGAAACCAGATATGTCAATCAATATATCGATTATGCTTATTGGATAGATAGTAAATACAAGGTGCAAAAGTTATTTAGAGAACAAAACAATCCGTTAAGCATTATTACTCAATCCGCCAACGACGGTTATTTAAATGTTGAAGAAGGAATGAGTTATATGTTTGAAATTCACATCGAAGACTTTGCAGGAAATACTACACTTGTAAAAGTACCAATTACAGGAAAACAAAAAGTTAGCGACCAAGATGTAGAAACAATAAGTGATGGTGAAATGTTTATCGCATCTAAAGCAAATGCAGTAACTAAAGGGAAATATCATATTTATATGCCTGCAAATGCTATGTATGAGAACAACCATCTAGATTTTCGTGCAAGTAACGACACGCTTTACCTTCATAATGAAAGAGTTCCGCTACACAAAAACGTTTCGATTAGTTTTGATTTGAACGGATCTGAACTAGATAACGTAGATAAATATTTTATAGGACGCATTCCAAAATGGGGAAAGCCAAGACATTATAAAACCGAAAAGAAAAATAATAAACTAAGTATCAACACTAGAGATTTTGGAACGTATACATTAGTAAAAGATGATACACCACCAACAATAAGACCTTTAAATTTTTCTAATGGAAAATGGATTAGCAACAACAAAACATTGCGAGTAGAAATAAAAGATGATTTAAGTGGAATTGGTTCTTATCGCGCCACGATTAATGGTAAATTTATTCTTATGGAATATGAGTACAAAGACAATACACTTACCTATTATTTCTCGGACAATATCATAGATGAAACTGAAAATAATTTTAAACTCATTGTTATAGATAATGTAGGAAATAGTACTACTTTTGAAACTACTTTCTATAGAAAAGAACTTTAATTATTCCTATTTTGAAATTGAATATCATCTCCATTTGGCTTCTTATATTTTGTGTGATTCCTAGTTTTGTCATAGCACAAACAGCTACTGTTCGAGGCATTGTCTTCGATACAAATCAACAAATTATACCAGGAGTCTCTGTACAAGTTTTACACTCAGAACTAGGGACCGCTACGGATAAAAACGGTGCTTACCTACTAGAAATTCCTGCGAGACAAGAAGTCACTATTCAATTTAGCTATATCGGCATGCAAGATGTTCGTGCAACCATGACACTAGAACCGAATGCAGATTACGAATTTCACCCCGTTTTAAAAGTTGATGCAGAACAAATAGGCACAATAGTATTACGCGGTAACCAAAGACAATCTGCAGAAGGCATTATGAGCCTTACTCCAGAAACTGTAAGACGTATTCCAGGAGCAAATGCTGGTGTAGAAAACTTATTAAAGTCTTTACCAGGTGTTAGTGGGAATGACGAATTAAGTACACAATATAGTGTGCGAGGTGGAAATTATGATGAAAACTTAGTTTATGTAAATGAGATTGAAGTTTACAGACCATTTTTAATTCGAAGTGGACAACAAGAAGGTTTAAGTTTTGTAAACTCCGATATGACCTCGCAAGTAGATTTCTCTGCGG
Organism: Bacteroidota bacterium; assembly: GCA_021793135.1. Classification (GTDB taxonomy): domain Bacteria; phylum Bacteroidota; class Bacteroidia; order Flavobacteriales; family Flavobacteriaceae; genus JAJYTI01. Next base: position 2,756 of record JAJYTI010000035.1, on the reverse strand, counting down.
GTGGTTTCCAAGCAAAATATGGAGATAAGCTTTCTTCCGTTTTAGACATAACCTATCGTAAACCAGTACAATTTGCTGCAAAAGCAGATGTTAGTCTTTTAGGTGGCCAAATTACTGCCGAAGGAATTGACAAATCTGGCAGATGGACTGGAATTATAAGTGCTCGCTATCGAGACAATAGTCTATTTGTAAATGCAAAACAAACCGAAACAAATTATGAACCTCGATTTGCAGATATACAAGCATACACTACGTACAAAGCGTCTAATAAACTCGAACTAGCATTCTTAGGAAATATCTCTACTAACCGATACCATTATGAACCAAAAACTCGTCAAACAAATTTTGGGACATTGACTGATCCTAAAGCATTACTTATCTATTACGAAGGAAATGAACTAGACAAGTATGCCACTTATTTTGGAGCTTTTAAAGCAACTTACGTTCCAAATGAGAATTATACAGCTAAACTCATTGCTTCTGTATACCACACACAGGAACAAGAACACTTTGACATACTAGGACAATACAGAATGGGTGAAGTTAATTCGAATATCGGTGGTGAAGATATGGGAGAAGTTGAATATAGCGAAGGAATAGGTTCGCAGCTTACCCATGCTAGAAATGATTTAGATGCATTAATAGTAAACATAGAACATAAAGGGAATTTCTCTATCAAAGAAAATAAGTGGGAATATGGAGTAAAATATACGCATGAGGATATTCGAGATAGAATGAATGAGTTCGAAGTAATAGACTCAGCTGGATTTTCTATCCGCCCTCCTATTCTACCCGGAAACACGCAACCATACGATCCATATGAAGAACCTTTAGTTCCTTACACCAGTGTACATGCTAGAAACAACGTGCAAATAGACCGTATTTCAGCCTATCTACAATGGAGTAGAAAGACTTATCTAGGTAATAATGAATTATGGATGAATGCTGGTTTGCGTACGCATAACTGGACGGTTAATGCAGAAGAACAAAACTCTCATACGCAAACTGTAATCAGCCCTAGAGCGCAAATAGCATTAAAGCCAGACTGGGAACAAGATATGTTATTCCGACTATCGGGAGGTTTATATTATCAACCTCCTTTCTATAGAGAACTACGAAATATAGAAGGAGAAGTACAACCCGATGTAAAAGCACAAAAAGCAATACATATTGTTATAGGTAACGAATATAGTTTTGATATTTGGGATCGACCATTTACTCTACATAGCGAATTATATTATAAAGACTTAACCGATGTAAATCCATACACTTTAGAAAATGTTCGTATACGCTATGCAGCAGACAACATAGCTAAAGCTTATGCTTATGGAGTAGATTTACGATTAGCTGGAGAGTTCATTCCAGGAACAGAAAGTTGGGTAAGTTTTGGATACTTAAAAACAGAAGAGAATATAGAAAACAGAGGCTTTATTGCACGACCTACCGATCAACGCTTAAAATTTGCTGCTTTATTCCAAGATTACGTAAAAGCTATTCCTAACTTGAAGATGTATTTAAACTTAGTTTATAACACTGGTCTACCAGGAGGCACACCTTCTTATGCCGACCCGTATGTATACCAAACACGCTTACGGGATTACACTCGTGCCGACATTGGAATTTCGTATATATTAATCGATAAAAATAATCCAGATTCAAAACCTAATTCATTAGGAATTAAAGATTGGAGTATTGGGATAGAAATATTCAATATTTTCGACACATTCAACTCCATTACCAACACCTATGTTAGAGATGTTTACACTAAAACACAATATGCAATCCCCAATTATTTAACGCCAAGGATTTTTAATGTGAGAACCACAATAGAGCTTTAACATATATTCATTTTAACAAAAGAAAACTCCATTTTTTATGGAGTTTTCTTTTATATAACCATCTATATACATTCATTTCAGAATAACTACAATAACATAACAAAGACTAACTCTTAGAAACTTATAAATAGGAATCACCGACTATCAACTAATATTCTTATTTTTGCACACATGATTAAGCAAGAAACCATAGTAGCATTAGCAACACCTTCGGGAGCAGGTGCCATTGCCATTGTTCGACTTTCAGGAGCAAAAGCTATAGAGATAGCCACCGATATGTTTCATTCTATTTCTGGAAAGATATTGTGTGAACAAAAAACACATACCGTTCACCTTGGGACTATTCAAGACGGCTCTAGAACTATAGACCAAGTGCTTGCTACTATTTTTAAAAACCCCTACTCTTACACTGGAGAAGATGTGGTAGAATTTTCTTGTCACGGTAGTTCTTACATCCAACAACAAATCATTCAACTAGCTATTAAAAAAGGTTGCCGAATGGCCGAACCAGGGGAATTCACTCTACGTGCTTTCTTAAATGGAAAAATGGATTTAAGTCAAGCAGAAGCGGTAGCCGATTTAATTTCTTCTGATAACGAAGCGGCACACCAAATCGCTATGCAACAAATGCGAGGAGGCTTTTCGGATGAAATTCAAAAGCTACGTCAAGAATTATTAAACTTTGCATCATTAATCGAATTAGAATTAGATTTTTCCGACGAAGATGTTGAGTTTGCTGATAGAGAGGAATTCCAAGAACTTGTAACACGCATTACAACAGTTTTAAAACGACTTATTGACTCCTTTGCTACTGGAAGTGTATTAAAACAAGGAATCCCCGTAGCAATAGTTGGAGAACCAAACGTAGGTAAATCTACCCTACTCAATGCGCTACTTAATGAAGAACGTGCCATTGTA
>JAJYTI010000262.1 GCA_021793135.1 Bacteroidota bacterium | reverse complement strand
TGGATTATCAGCGTAAGCTATTCCTTGTGCTAATTTTAATTGTAAATATCTTGATGCAAAATACCAATTAATATGCCCATACAATCCGTAATTTCTACCTAATGCCTTTAAATGAGACTGATGATAAGAGAAACTAAAACCAAGTTCGGGATATCTGTTTTTATAACTCCAATAGTCTTTTGGATTTAAAGTTTTATTCCAAGAAAGCAAAAAACCGGTAGGATGTTCGCTAAGCAAGTGTGCTATCTCGGAATTATGCTCTAAAGTACTTCCATAGAAAATACTAGCGTCGACAGCATATTTTGACAAGCTATTTTGCGCTAATGCTGATGAAGTAATTAGAGAAAATAATCCTAAAACTATTTTTATGAGTCTTTGCATGTTTTATTCCTGAACTAAGACATTATTTACATAGACTTCCCATTTAACATCTACACACTTTGCTATGGTCAAAGAAACAGAACAATATTTCTCAAAGCTTAAATCGGCAGCACGTTTTGCTTTATCTTCTGGTATATCTCCTTCTAAATAAACTCTTACTACCATTGATTTAAAAGGTGTAGCACCTTCTGTTTTTCCACGTTCTCCTTCAACTTCTGCACGATAGTTGTCAATTTTTATTCGTTGTTTTTTTAAAATTGAGATGATATCAATAGCACTACATCCTGCAACTGCAGAAAGTAAAACCTCCATAGGGCTACTTCCTTTTACAGGATTGGCTTGTGAATGATCCATAGGAATAGCAATTCCTGCCTTTCCTTTTGCTTCCATATAATATTCATCGCCTATACGCTCTAATGTGATTTTCATAGTGTTATGCTACTTTTATTATTTATTCTGTCAAAGATATTATTTTTTTATTGCTTTAGGCTGTACATTATACATTCAAAAGACAATAAGAAACTCAAAACCTATTTTTCTCAACGATACACCCAATTTAAATAAGAAAACTGCGTAGAATCCACATAACTACTTTTTATTTTGTGTTTCACTTCAAGATGTTATTATTATTTTATGAATTATTAAATTGCAAATAAACAAATCCTCTGTATATTTGCACCATTAAAATAACAAGAGAGGAAGGATTTGACTGCTTGCAACCTCATGAAAAAATGCTAAACCAGTGTATATATTCTACACTTTTCTAGAGCAAGCCACTTCCCTTCCCATTAAAATATATTATTATGGCTTACTTATTTACTTCTGAGAGTGTCTCAGAAGGACATCCAGATAAAATTGCAGATCAAATTAGTGATGCAATTTTAGACAATTTCTTAGCATTCGATCGAAACTCTAAAGTAGCTTGCGAAACTTTAGTTACTACAGGACAAGTTATTCTAGCAGGAGAAATAAAAAGCAATACTTATATTGATTTACCTGCAATAGCAAGAAAAACGATTAACGATATTGGTTACACACACACCGATTATAAATTCAGTGGTGACTCTTGTGGTGTAATCACACTAATCGACGAGCAATCGGCAGATATTAACCAAGGAGTAGACCGAGGTTCTCTAGAAGAACAAGGTGCTGGCGACCAAGGAATGATGTTTGGTTATGCTACCAATGAAACTGAAAATTACATGCCACTTCCTTTGGTAATCTCACATATTTTAATGGAAGAGCTGGCTGCTATACGTCGAGAAAACAAGGATATTAAATACTTACGACCTGACTCTAAAGGGCAAGTAACTATAGAGTATGATGACAATCATAAACCAATTCGTATAAAAACGATTGTTGTTTCTACACAACACGACGATTTCTCTGAAGACGACGCATATTCCGAAAATGATGAAAAAAGCATGTTAGAACGCATAAAGTCTGACATCATTAAATATCTTATACCACGAGTAAAAGAAAAAATGCCAGAAAACGCACATTTATTTGATGACAATATTGAGTATCTAGTAAACCCAACTGGTATTTTTGTAATTGGAGGCCCTCATGGAGACTCTGGACTCACAGGAAGAAAAATTATTGTAGACACATATGGTGGACGTGGTGCCCATGGCGGAGGAGCTTTTAGTGGTAAGGATCCGAGTAAAGTAGACCGTAGCGCTGCATATGCAGCTCGCCACATAGCTAAAAACTTAGTAGCTGCAGGTGTAGCTGAAAAAGCTTTAGTGCAATTGTCATATGCTATTGGAGAAGTTAATCCAACATCAGTTCACATAGATACCTATGGTACAAGTAAAGTAGATAAAACTGATGGAGAAATCGCCGATGTTATCCTTGAACTATTTGATTTACGACCAGGGGTAATCGAGAAAGACTTAAAGCTTCGCAATCCTATTTACAAAGAAACTGCCGCATATGGACACATGGGAAGAACCCCACAAGTTGTTACTAAACGTTTTGAGAGTCCTTATGAAGAAAAAGCAATAGAATTAGAAGTAGAGCTTTTCACATGGGAAAAATTAGATCGTGTGGAAGACCTAAAAAAAGCTTTCAATCTATAATACAAATCATAATAAGTTGCTAAAAGCTGGTTCTCACCAAATATTATTAAGTGACGAACCAGCTTTTTTTTATTACATTTAACCTTAGTTATCGTATTTTCGTATCTCTAAATGCTACAACCTATGAATAAAACATCGGTGATTATTAGTTTAATGGTAATTTTTAGTCTTCTA
>JAJYTI010000261.1 GCA_021793135.1 Bacteroidota bacterium | reverse complement strand
TGAATTGGTTCATAAACTATATGAGACCCATGACAAGCTCTATCACGCAATGGGTTTTAGACTGTATTATTAAAAAAATCCGGTTAATTCATGTTTTGAACTAACCGGATTTACTTAATATATAGAGATTATATTATTTTGAAGTGCTAATCTTTTTTCCTTCTTCTTTCTTCTTTCTTACCTAGATGGTTAAGCCATAAATATCCAGCTACTCCCCCGATAATGGATGCCACAAATATTCCAACTTTAGCTTGAATAATATGCTCTTCTTCTGCAAATGCAAGCATTGTAATAAACAGAGACATAGTAAATCCAATAGCACCTAGAAGGGATAATCCTACTAAGTTTTTAAAGTTCATACCCACTGGAAAATGTGCAATTTTTAACTTTATTAAAAGCATCGTAAATCCAGTAATACCTACTACCTTCCCTACTAATAAACCTAACGTAACACCTTCTAATACATTGGAGGAAAACAATACACTAGTATCCATTCTTAAATCCACACCAGCATTTGCAAGTGCAAATATTGGTACCACAAAAAACGCTACAAAAACCGCCATGTTTTTCTCTAGTAATTGTAGTGGTGGTGTTAGATAACTAGTATCTCTTTTGATTTGCTCTATATAATCTAATTTTTCATCAGATAGAATTTTGGAATCTTCCTTATTTTCGGAGTTAATAAGTTTATCTATGGAAATTCTTAGACGATTTACATATTCCTGCTCATTTAATCGCATATCTATTGGAATAGCAAATGCAACTAATACCGCAGCGATTGTAGGTGATACTCCAGATTCTAAGAACGCAATCCAAACACCAAATATACCCAGAACGGCATATACCAAAACATTTCTCGTTCCCATTTTATTTAAAAGCAGAATAAGCCCTAAAACACCAAATCCTATCCCTAGATACATTAAAGATAAATCGGACGTATAAAAGAATGCTATAACTGCTACAGCACCCATGTCATCTATAATAGCTAGTGCAGTTAAAAAAACTTTAAGCGATGCAGGAACACGATCTCCCAAAAAGTATAGTACCCCAATAGCAAATGCAATATCAGTTGCCATAGGAATTCCCCAACCATTCATCATTTCACCAGAATGATTAAAGATCAAATAAATACAAAGTGGGATAACCATTCCGCCAATTGCAGCGAAGATAGGTAAGATAGCTTTTCGAGGATGTGCTAGCTCCCCATCTATCATTTCCCGTTTAAGCTCTAGACCAACGATAAAAAAGAAAATGGACATTAATCCATTGTTGATCCAATCATGAATAGTGTATTCGAAATAAACATTTCCATTAAAATGAAATCCAAAAGGGTATTCAAGTATTTTAAAATAATATTCTGACCATGGACTATTTGCCAAAATTAAAGCTAGAATAACTCCAATTCCAAGCATAATTCCCGCAGATTTTTCCTGGTGAACAATCTTGATAATGGGCGCCATTAAATTATCAATTGGATAAGTCTTTTTTTTCTCCATAAAAAACTCTTTTTATTTATAGTAAATCTAATGATTATAAAGGTTATAAGAGAATCTTAGAGTTCAAAATATGTTAATTTTAACATTTGATTTTCACTATAATAAAGTGGAGTTCAAAGACTAAAACATTGTTAAATACGGCTATTCTATTATTATTTTATAAAATAATTTTTCAATAATTTAAAATTATAAATCTCGAGAGAGTAAAATCTTATAAGAAAGCAACATAAAAATCACAATCCAGACCAAGGACTGTAACATTGGAATATAGTGAACTCCATGCATAAAATCGATTTGTTGTCCTAATTGTGAGGAAACTGCTTTTACAAAACCTATGCGTTGAAAAGGTTGGGAAACCACATTATTCATAGATGTAAATGGTAAAAAACCAGCAATAGTTATTCCTACTGCCCCTAGTGTTTTTTTCAGGATTAACCCTATAAAACCTTCTGCTATACGCCAAATAACCATAAAACCTAAGGCTAAAGCAGAACGACGTAACAAAACCGCACTAAAAATCCCAAACATTAAAAAGCCTAATAAACGAACAAAATAACCTAGAAAATAATCTAACTCGCTAAAAACAAGTGACCAATCTAGCTCTGGGCTATTTTTCCATCCAATAAATAAGAATGAAATAAAAGAGATAAACACGGATAAGACGCTAAGTACTACTGTCATGGATATTTTTGACATTAGAAACTCCTTCTTACTAAGTCCGTCTATTAAATTTTGTTTAAGTGTATTATGACTGTATTCCCCAGTAACAGATGTAACAATAATTAATATTAATAAAAACTTTAGATACAATGCTGTGTAAGTTCCAAAATGCCAAATAAGAGGAAAATCTAAGACATTCAATTCTCCTAAAGTGGCTGTCAAACTTCCAAAACTTACTTCTATTGCTGATAAAAAAATAAGCATTGGGAATAAAATAAAATAACATATAAGCATTCGCAAAGATGCTTTGTGGTATCTAATTTTATAATATTCTATTTCTAATAATCTTCGCATGTTATGGAGTATTGGTTAATTGCAAGAAGTAATCTTCTAGGTTTGTTTTATTTTCTCTTAAATGACTCACATATACACCCTGTTGAGCCAAGTATTTATTAATTGCTTCTGCTGGTATTACAGTATT
>JAJYTI010000260.1 GCA_021793135.1 Bacteroidota bacterium | reverse complement strand
GTGCAAGCACTCTATGTTACCGTTCGACTTGCATGTGTTAAGCCTGCCGCTAGCGTTCATCCTGAGCCAGGATCAAACTCTTCATCGTTAAAATCATAAAAATATATACGAATAAAAAGTTGACACTCAAAAAATCTCAAGAGAAAAAAAGCTTCGCTTAGTTTAGTTTCAATGCGATCGTACTCTTTTCAAAGTACAATCTGCTGTCAATTTCAAAATCTCAATGAACTGTAAAAGTTTGCATTTAAAAACAAACTCATAATTTGATAGACGTGAAGGAATCGAACCTCCATTTTAAAAACCACTACATCCAATTTTTTAAAGAACTACTCGCCTGATTTCCCAAAGCGGTTGCAAATATAGAAAAACAATTCTTAACAACCAAAACTATTTTAGAAAAAGATTTTAAATCTTTTATCGCCAAAATCTTGTTTCGACAAATGCACTCAGGTTTTTGGCAGAGCGATTGCAAAGATAGTTATTAATTTTATCAACCCGCAAGTTAATTATAATCTTTATTTCTCTACTCCTCAATCTTAAGAACAAACGCCACAACTCTTACTTTTCCGGCTTAGCGGTTGCAAATATAGATAATTAAATATTCAACCTGCAAGCTAATTGCAATCTTTATTTACCCCTTATTATCTTCAATGATCGTCTGCTGTAGCACCTTATCTTCTGGCTAAGCGGTTGCAAATATAGAAATTATTCTCTGACAATACCAAACCAATTACAATGATTCTTTAAAAGCATTTTACAGCGCATTGAATATCAATAGTATACAACTAATAACCTTTTCTAAACTCAAAGCTTGTTGTTAGTCTTTACTTGCCGGTCTGTAAGTTTTAGTCAATAGATTTTGGAGTAGCTTATTTGCTAAGCTACGGAATGACCTCAAAGGAAGCGAATGTTTATAGAAATCAATGCAGTACAATTTACCAACAAACTCAGGGACGTGAATATAACAAGTAGAGATTTATCCCGCTGATTGACAATAACATATTCAGTACTGGATTAGGTGTTAAAAGAGACAACTCACCTTGACTTATTTTTTCTTTGCATAAAAAACCCTATTGCAAGTACAAACAAAGGTATCAGCATGCTTTTCCACAGCGCATTCCACTGTAGGGGTTGCTCTATGGACTCGGGATAAAAGAGAAATAAATAAATTAGTCCTGTTCCAAGCAAGAAGAATAAGATGCGAATAAAAAATATTTTCATTACTGTAATATTTCAGACCCTGCAACTAGTGATCCTCCTGCTGCCGCCCATGCAGCGCCTGTTAGAACAGCAATCCCAGCGGGGGGTGCTATAATAGTCAATCCAACTCCTAAAAAGTAAAACCCTGCACTTAAGCCATCTCCTGCCGCAGCATTTCTCCAACTCCAAAGCGGTTTTACACCTTTAAAATTATCATTATACGTGTTGACTTTTTGTCTTGCCTCATCACTGAGCCAAAAACGCATTGAAGCTTCCATAACATAGAAGTTTGCCTGTATTATATTTTTTTCAAGCACGCTCAGTTCTAACTTTCTTACATTTTCCATCTCTTGATAAACCAGTGCACTAATTTTATCTAAGTTATCGAGATTACTTATTGCTTGAAGCACCTTATCTATCACTTCAATGGCTAGAGTACTCAACCCATTAAAAAAACTTATGTAATCCGCACCTTTATTGAATTCGACAATCTTTGGTAAAATATAATTCAACACCTCACCATCTATCGTGGTTGTTAACTTCAAAATATTAGCTTCTAACTCTGCAATACTACTTGGCAATTCAAATCTTTCTAAGTATTGATTTACAAAAGAATTGTGGTTACTTCCTAATTCAAGCATTTCTTCATGTGATAAAATCTCTTTCATAGCTATCTTTTTTGGATTATTAATGATATAAAACTACAAATAAATTATCTAGCGAACAAATTTTATTATTATTATACACCTCATATCTATGATATACTCATATACAACAGAGTGAATAAATCTGCGTAAGCGTATCTATCAAATTATTTATGAAGGCAAATGAATAAACACATAAAGCAATACTGTACCTTAATATTTTAATGACGGAATAAACCTGCATAAGCGAAACACAAACCAAGTCGTTAAAAAGATATATAAACTAAAGTGCCTTGATAAAAGCAGAAAACATAGTATCTTTGTGGTTTCAATTTATTTAATAGTAGATTTTAATAAGGAAGTATGATATCGATAACTTTACCAGATGGAAGTGTAAAAGAAGTTCCAAAGAACACAACTCCAATGGACGTGGCCAAGAGTATAAGCTCAGGATTAGCTCGCAATGTTTTATCCGCATCTTTTAATGGGGAGACAGTGGAGTCTGTTACGCCACTTACCGAGGATGGAGACTTGGTGTTATATACATGGAATGATGAGCAAGGGAAGCAAGTTTTTTGGCACTCTAGCTCTCATATTTTAGCACAAGCAATTGAAGAGATGTATCCTGGAGTAAAGTTAACCATAGGCCCTCCTATCGAAACTGGGTTTTACTATGATATTGACATGGGAGAGCATACTATATCTGAAAATGATTTCCCTGCTATAGAGAAGCGAATGCTGGAGATAGCTAGAGAAAAGCATGAGTTTAAAATGCGTGCTGTTACTAAGCAGGAAGCACCAAGGCAGT
>JAJYTI010000034.1 GCA_021793135.1 Bacteroidota bacterium | reverse complement strand
GTACTATCTGTAGCAAATTCCATTTGTACAGTACATGGAGCGGTACCCATTTGTATCTCTTGATAGGCTTCTAATAAAATTTCGTCTATGCGTAAAGAGGTATATCCTATTTCTTGTGGCTCATAATTTGCTTTGGCAAGATCTAGTAGATTATTAGATAACTTTACGATTTTTTGAGTGTCTAAGAGGGTGCGTTGTAACGTTTCTCGATATTCTTTGTCATTATGATTATCATGACTTAATGTAAGTTCCAAATCGGTAATCATAGCAGCCAATGGAGTACGTAATTCATGCGAAATATGAGCAACAAATTCTTTTTGTGAATCGAATGAATTTTCTAATCTATCTAACATTTGATTAAAAATTGCTCCTAATTCATTTAGCTCATCTTTATGTTTTAAAGGTTTTAAGCGTAAGTCCAAGTGTGCTGCAGTTATTTTGTTTATTTCTCTCGTCATTTCTACAATAGGATGAACCAATCGTCTAGAAAAATAAAAACCTAATGCATACAGTATTGCGATGGAGATAATAGCTGTAAACCCTAGAATGTAGAGCAATTCATACATTTTTCGTTGGCCATAGTAATCCTCTCCAGAAGCAAGTACTATAAAATCTTTATCACCGCTTTTAAATTCTAAACCTAAAATATGCTTACTGTTTTCTTTTGTAGTAAGTTCTTTTTTTGACTTTACTCTTTCTAATAAATTATTTATAGAGTCTTGAGTTCCTTTTATTGGAAAATCTTGATAGAGTTGTTGGAAAAAATCATCGTAAATGGCAATGTTTATTTTATCAGAGCTTTTATTTTGAGAAGCATAAATCTTCTGTAAACGAGTAGGAGAGAGGCTAGCTTCTGTAAATAAATTGGCCTTGATTATTGCTTCATTTTTCAGAATATCATAATATTCTTTTTCTCGACTTTTTTTCGATATCCAAAAAACAGTAGCTGCAAAAAAAATTAATATAATCGTAGCTAATGTTGTGAAGATTAAATTAAATCGAGTTCTTATTTTCATTCTTTATTTAATATAAATCCCATTCCAATACGTGTGTGGATAAGTTTGAAGTCGTGGTTTTTGTCTATCTTATTTCGAAGGTAATTAATATAAACATCAATAAAGTTTGTCCCCGTATCAAAATTCGTTTGCCATACGTTTTCGGCAATCTCTGCTCGTGATAATACTCGTTCAGGATTGGTTAAAAAATATTCTAAAAGCTGAAACTCCTTTGGGGTAAGCTTCACCTCTTTATTAGCTCTTTTTACTGTTTTTGTATTCCGATCTAGTTCTAAATCTTCATAGGATAAAATGCTTTGGTGTAAGGTGCTAGAACGCTGACTTCGTTTTAGTACAGCACGTACTCGAGCTAGCAACTCTTTCATCTCAAAAGGTTTAACCATATAATCGTCTGCTCCTGCATCTAAACCTTCTACTTTATGATTGGTAGTACCCAATGCGGTAAGCATAATAATAGGGATATGTGGCTTGATGATTCGCACTTTCTTACATAACTCCACACCGTTTAGCTCCGGCAAAATGATATCGGTGATAATCAAGTCGAAGTCTTTCGATTGTATCAACTCCATTGCATACTTCCCGTCGTATGCAATAGTAGGTTGATACTCGTTGTCTTGCAGTACCCTGCTTATTAGTTGCGCGACTCGTACATCGTCTTCTACAATCAATATTTGCATGAGGTTTATTCTTTTTTACTCTTGTATTTAAATATACAGAAAACAAACATATGAAGTTCGATTTAATCGAAGTCTATTATGGTGAAAATTCCCTTGCTCAGATATACTGCAGTGGTGTCTATACTTGCTTGAGTGAAGGATTTATACGCATGGTCTTCTTGCTCTATAGTTACTTTTTGTAATTTAAAGCTATAGTTTTCTTCCGTTTCATTTGCCAGTTTTAAAACATACCAAAGTTGCTCGTTTTGAGCAAATCCTGTTTCTGGTAACGCCCAAGTACTCTTTGAATCCGTACGTATTTCTGCATCGATAAAAATACCTGGCACCAGGTTGTCTATCGTATCGATTACCTTCGCTTGCACTGGAACAGTTCGTCTTGTCGCATCGACACTTTTACCAATAAACTCTAATTCTGCTTTATGCCAATCCTTGTCATAATCGGAGAATTTAAAAGATACCTGTTGTCCTTCTTTTAGTGGATACCAGTCTTTTTCAAAAATATCAAGCTCTAAATGAATGTTCTTTGTATCGATTATGGTAGCGATCTTATCTTCGGAACCAATATACTGACCTAAATGGATGTTTAATTCTTCAATCACTCCATGGATAGGCGATTTTAAGTAAGAAACACTGCCTAAGTTTCCTTTAGCTACTTCTTGTGCGGAGAAACCATAAAGCTGTAACTCTTTTTCGAAACTCTTTAGTTGTACTACATGATTTTCATAATCTGCCTTGGTTCGCTCATAGGTTTTCTTAGCACTGATTTGTTCATCAAATAAAGCGGTTTGTCGATCTAACTCAGATTTTAAAACAGAAACTTCTTTACTGGTTTCTATATACTGTTTTTGTAAATCGATAAACATTGGATTTTCGATACTAGCGATAACTTGTCCTTTTTGAACATACTCGCCACGTTGCTTTTGAATGCTTTTTATATATCCTCCTGCATACGCCATTAACGAGGCTCTATCTGTTGGAGGTACTTGTGTTTTACCATTTACCTGAATACGCGTTTCAAAAGCATGTAATTGAGGACTGGAAAGTTCCATTCGTCCATTATTAAATTGCTTTTTACTCACTACGATTAGTTCTTCTTCTATGGCAACCTCTTCTATAGTATTATTTGAATTAGAGGAGGAGTTTTTATCGCAGCTAATAAATAGGCCGAGCGATAAAAGTATAAAAGTTATATAGGTGGTTTTCATATTTCAATTTTAATATTGGTGGTAGATTAATTCTAATAAGGTATTGTTGTGCTTGTAGATATGGTCTAAATATTCAATCTGAATACTTTGTGCATGCTCTATAGTTTGCACATATTGTAAGAAGTCTATCTCTCCTTCTTGATAACTTCGAGTTGCCATATGTAGCAGTTGTTTAGAAAGATCGCTTCCTTCTGCTGTATAGTACTCTAAAGCATGTTTTGCTTCTTCTAGCGCAAGGAGTTTTTGATCCCATTTGGACTGTAGATGGGTCTTAAGTTCTTGTTGTTGTAACTGACTTTGTTCTACTTCCAATTTGGCTGCTTTGATGCTGTTCTTTTGAGAACCGAAAAGCAAAGGTATTTTTATACCTACTTGATAGCCATACAATCCTCTCGCTTGGGCTGAACTATGACTTTGAAAATAACCAACATTCCAATCCGGAAGTAACTGACGACGTTCCAATTTCCATTCACTTTCTTTATACGCTGTATTCGCTTCTTGTAGTTGTAGAATTGGTGATTCTAAATGTTTCTCCGAGCTTTCTATTTCTAAGAAAGTAAGTATTTCTAAACCTTTCGTCTCTAACTCTAATTCATGATCCAAATTTAAAAGTTCTTGTATTTGTCTCAATAAACTAGCTTTTTGCCTCTTGTTATTATCCAGTAAAATATCCAATTGTTTGTGTTTGGAAGTAGCTGTAACCTTTTCTAGATAGGTAGTTTCTCCTAGCTCAAACTTTCTATTGGCTGCTTGTTCAAATTTGGTGTACAAACTATCCAATGCGAGATAACTTTCATTTTTCTCTTCTGCTAGCAGATAGCTTTGATAAAGCTGATGCAATTGGTAAAGTAAATCTTGCGTAATCTGCTCTTTTTTAATCTGTTCTAGCTGATGTTGTTTTTGCTTCGTTTTCTTCGCAGCAGAATACACACTAGGAAATAAAAAGTCCTGTTGCACACCCCAAACCTTATAGATTTTGTTAGAGTCGTCTACATTAGTTTCATCCCATTCATAATACAATTCTGTTTTCTCAAAACCCCAAGCGGTTTTGATTTGCGCTTCCGCTCTTTCGATTGCTTTGCTCTGTACTTGTAGCGGCAAACTATTTTCAATTAAGATTTCCTGTAAGTCCTCCACACTATATTTCGGGTTTTGCGAGAACATTGGAATACATGTGAATAGCAATATTCCAATACCTAAAATAGCAGGACTAGGCGTAGGGATTTGTATTTTTTTAGAATAGTTATCTGTTTTCTGTTTCGGAATACAGAATTGTGCATACAACACAGGTAAAACAATTAGTGTAAGTAGGGTAGAGGTGATCAATCCACCGATAACTACGGTTGCTAACGGACGTTGTACTTCGGCACCAGCACCCGTAGAAATAGCCATGGGTAAGAAACCTAAAGCGTCACAAGTAGCAGTTAATAAAATAGCACGTAGCCTACTTTTTGTTCCGGATACGACAATATCATCCACATCTGTTTTCCCTTGTTTGATAAGCTGTTTGAAATAATCCACGAGAATAATTCCATTAAGAACTACAATTCCAAACAAAGCAATAAAACCAACTCCTGCAGAAATACTAAACGGTAGATCTCGTATCCATAAGAAGTAAATGCCACCTACTGCAGCTAGTGGAATAGCAGTATAGATTATCAACGCTTCTTTAATCGATTTAAAAGCAAAATACAATAGAATAAATATCAATAATAAAGCTATTGGCACTGCTATCACCAATCTTGCTTTTGCTTTTTGTAGGTTTTCAAACTGTCCGCCATAAGCGATTTCATAACCCGCAGGAAGAGTGATTTGAGAGCTTATGCGCTCTTGGATTTCATCGGCAACCGATTGTAAATCTCGATTACGAACGTTTACTCCAACATAGGTTTGACGATAGGTGTTTTCTCTAGAAATTTGTGCAGCACCCGTTTTGTAAGAAATGCTTGCTAATTCTCGTAGAGGGACTTTCCCGCTAATAGGAGTATCCACATAAAGGTTTTGAAGATTTTCAAGACTTTCTCTATCATTCTGATCAAACCTAACCACAAGATTATAGCGTTCTTCTCCTTCAAAAATTTGTCCTGTAGTTTGTCCCGAAAACCCCATGGTAACAATCTTGTTTAAATCGGCAATATTCAATCCATATCGAGCGATGTTTTGTCGATTGTACTGTAAGTTCATCTCTGGTAAGCCATCGATTTTCTCTGCGACAATATCGCCAACCCCGTTAATATCTTCAATAGTGTTTTTTACCTCTTGTGCTAAGTCATTAAGAATATCCAGATCTTCACCATAAATCTTCACTGCGATATCTGCTTGTACTCCCGTAATAAGTTCATTAAAACGCATCTCAATAGGTTGAGAGAATTCCACTTCCATTCCTGGAATGACATCTAATGCTTCTTTAAAAGCTTCGGCAAGTTCTTCTTTTGTGTTCACCGTAGTCCATTGTTTTTTCGGATGGAGGGTAATGATGATATCACTTTCTTCCATAGACATTGGATCTGTTGGTACTTCCGCTGCACCTATACGACTTACTACTTGATTTACCTCTGGGAATTTTAATAGAATCTTCTCTATCTGCGTGGTGATTTCCATAGTTTCCGTTAGCGAAGTTCCTGTTTTAAGTACAGGTTGTATCACATAATCACCTTCGTCAAGACTTGGAATAAATTCCCCTCCTAAAGTTCTAAATAAAAGTAAACTACTTACCAGAGCTGTCAATGCGATAAGAATAACGGTACGTCGATGATGTAATGCCCAACGTACGATTGGCTCGAATTGATTGGCAACCCAGTTCATCACACGAATCGATAGGTTTTTCTCCGGATTGGTATCTGGCTTTAAAATTAAAGATGCTACCGCTGGTACGTATGTGAAACAAAGGATCATCGCACCGATTAAGGCAAAACAGAAGGTTAGTGCCATCGGCTTAAACATCTTTCCTTCTACACCGCTTAAAGAGAGAATAGGAATAAATACGATAAGGATAATAAGCTGTCCGAAGATAGCCGAATTCATCATTTTAGAAGTACCCGTGAAAGTGATTTCATCGTTTAACTCACGACGTTGAGACTTGGTGAGCTTCGCAAAATCAGCACTTCGTTTGGTGATTTGATAGGCAATGTATTCCACGATAATTACCGCCCCATCTAGGATAATACCAAAGTCAATTGCTCCTAAACTCATCAGGTTTGCATCTATCTTAAATACATGCATCATTGTTAGAGTAAATAAGAGAGAGAGGGGAATAATAGAAGCTACTACAAAACCGGAACGCATATTTCCGATAAGAAGCACCACCACAAAAATTACGATTAGAATTCCGATAACAAGGTTTTCTGTAATGGTTTTTGTCGTCTTGTTGATTAACTCACTAGCGTCTAGGTAGTTGTTGATATAAACACCTTCGGGAAGTTTTTCAGAGATCTCGTCAATTCTAGCTTGGATGGTTTCGACCACTCTTTTAGAGTTCTCTCCTTTTAACATAAGGAGTTGTCCCATTACTTTTTCGCCTTCTCCATTGGCAGTAATCGCACCAAATCGAGTAGCGTGCCCAAAGCCAACTTTAGCGATATCACGAACTAGGATAGGCGTCCCATCTCGATTTTCGACGACGATATTCTCGATATCTTCCAAACTTTGAATCAAACCTTCTCCACGAATAAAGTAAGCTTGTTGGTTCTTTTCGATATAACCTCCACCAGCAACGCTATTGTTTTTCTCTAAAGCATCCAGTACATCCCATGTGGATACCCCCATGCTATTTAACTTGTTGGTTTGTAAGGCTACTTCATATTCTTTTAATTTACCACCCCAGCTATTCACTTCAACAACTCCTGGTAATCCAGATAATTGACGTTTGATAATCCAATCCTGAATACTTCGTAAATCCATTACAGAATATTGGTTTTTGAATTCTGGTTCCACTTCTAACGTATAGTGGTAGATTTCACCTAATCCTGTGGTAATTGGCCCTATTTCTGGTGTTCCAAAGCCTTCTGGAATATTCTCAGAAGCGGCATCTAAACGCTCAGAGATAAGCTGTCTGGGTAAATAGGTTCCCATGGACTCTTCAAATACGATGGTAACCATTGAAAGTCCGAATCTGGAAATAGAGCGAATTTCCTCTACTCCAGGAATATTGGTCAACTCCATTTCTATCGGATAGGTGATGAATTGCTCTATTTCCTGTGTAGATAGGTGAGGAGAGGTAGTAATAATTTGTACTTGGTTGTTTGTAATATCCGGCACCGATCCAATCGATAATTTGGTTACCGAATAAAAGCCTATCCCCACTAAAAATGCAGTGAAGAGTAGGATGATAAACTTGTTTTTTAAACTGAAGTTTATAATTCTTGATAACATAATAGATAGTATTATATTTCAGAGGCGACTGATAATCAGACGCTTCTGAAAGTGAGTAAATATAATCTAGCTGTATTTTGTTTTTATAAACAGAAATATCAGTCTAGCATATAAAAAATCTATTATGCTGCTTGTGGTGGTTGGAAAATATCATTGGTAGCAATAGAGGCATAGAGGTTCTTGTAGAAAGAAACCTTTTCTTTTTCTACCGTTGGTGGGGTAAGTATGGTAGTTAATTCTATTGTATTCTCTTCGATATCCTTAATACAGGTACATATATTGGATTGCTGAAAAGGTAGTTTATTGTGTTCGTCAGTGTCGTCGTCATGATTGGCTTTATTCATGCCATAGTGTTTGGACATGAAGTCCCAGAACGAATCGCCATATTTTTCAGAATGGTATTGTGCATGCTCGATTAAGAAGCCAGTCTTAGCTATATCTAATACATTGAACCCAATGGATTCGGATAGAATTACGATGCTGAGAAGTAAAACTATTAATCGAGTCATGTCGCAAATATAACATGTTTACAAGATAAATGGTATCGCTAAAACAAACATTTAACAAATACTCAAAAAGAGAATAAATGCACTGCATACTATTAAACAAGAATGGGGATTTAGCACGACACTAAATCCCCATTTTAAATAGTTAAATCGAATTACTTCCTATAGAAAAATTCAAATTCTTTACGAACTTCTTTCGCTTTGTTTTCTGCTTCGTTTGCTCGTAGTTCTATTCGTCGAATTTTACCGGATATCGTTTTTGGTAGTTCTTCAACAAACTCGATGATCCGAGGCATTTTATAAGGTGCTAAATGTTCTCTAGAATATGTGAATAGTTCATTTGCAAGCTCTTTGGTAGGGGTTGTGCCTTCATTTAAAATCACAAAAGCTTTAACTTCAAATCCTTTAATGGGATGAGGTGATGCAACTACTGCCGATTCTGTAACACTAGGATGTTCTAGTAAAACCGATTCTACCTCAAAAGGGCCAATGCGATAGTCAGAGGCTTTAATAACATCATCGTCACGACCAACAAACCATATATAACCATCGGAATCTCTGTATGCTTTATCGCCAGTAAAATATAATCCGTGTTTAAATCCCCTTGCTTCTCGTTCTTTATCAAATAAATAACCTTTAAAAATACCATTTACTTGTTCTCCTCGCTCCATTCGAATACATATGTTACCTTCATCATAATCTTCCATAACATTTCCATCGTCATCGGCGATAATGGCATCATACATAAACATCGGTTTACCCATAGAACCATATTTAATATTATTGCCAGACAAGTTTCCAATTAAACAAGTAGATTCTGTTTGGCCATAACCATCTCTAATCGTAATTCCCGTTCCTTTTCTCCATGCTTCAATTACCTCAGGATTTAATGGTTCTCCGGCGGCTACACATTCTTTTAATGAAAACGTATGTCGTTTTAAATCTTCTTTGATAAACATACGTAATACCGTAGGCGGTGCACATAGAGTGGTAATTTTGTGTTTTTCGATTAATTCCAGAGTAGTTTTAGCGTGGAATCTTGCATCGGTATGATGCGCAAAAATAGTGGCTCCCATATTCCAAGGTGCGAAAAAACTACTCCAAGCAAATTTTGCCCAACCAGGTTGCGAAATGTTATAATGAATATCTTCATTATTTAGTCCAATCCACGCTGTAGTAGACAAGTGTCCAATAGTAAGGCTTAAATGCGTATGGCAAACTATCTTTGGCATTCCAGTAGTGCCCGAAGTGAAAAAATAGAAGAGTACATCACTAGGTTTATTGCTAACGCCTTCCGCTTTATCGTTTTCTTTTTCAATATCTTTAAGACTATACCATCCGTCTCGTGTGCCTTCTGCAATGATTTTCACAGGTATTTTTTTACCAATATCTTCTTCCGCTTCATCGGTTTTATAAGCATTTTCTTGATCGGCAAATACCACTTTAGGGAAAGTTTTTTGAAAACGATAAATTATATCTTGAGTACCTAATATAGATGCTGCAGGAATCATTTTAAAACCACCCTTTATATTTGCTAATATGGAAGTCCATGTAATAGGCTGAAGCATCATTTGTGTAAATAAGATGTCACCTTGCTCTACACCTTTATTTCTGAGAAAGTTTAATAACTTATTGGTTTTAGAAGTAAAATCTTGATAAGAATATTCAATAGTTTCCTTTCCATCTGTCCATAATAAAGCAGTTTTATTTGGAGAATTGACAGTATGAATACCTTCGAAAACATCTACAACCCAATTCATCTCTTTTGGCCTATGAAGAGGGTAATTGGCTAGTTTTTCATATTCTTTATTCTTTAATAATTCAATGATTTCTCTATATAGTGTCTGCATAGTATAATGAAATTATAAATTACAATATATTGAAAATTCAATTCAAAATAAAAATAGAAATGTATAATGTTATATGTGAATAATTTTATTGATAAATTGTTGTTTATTTTTATGATTAGATGTTTTTATTCTAATTTTAAATGAAGTTATGGGAATGCGATTATTGTTTTAAAAAAAAACAATGAATAAAAAGTGTAATAAATAGTGTGGTGTTGTGTTATTTGTTATTTTTGTTACTAATCATTAAGAAGATTAAAATATAATGGTGATTAAATAACAATTAATATTTTAAAATATTATGTTAGAAATTATTTTAAAAATAAGCATCTACCTTACTATGGTAGTTTTTATGTGGTTTAAATAGGATAGGGTAAGTATACTTTAATTATTAAAAGTTATATTTTTTTATATAAGTACAATTCCTTTTTAAAATCTACTTGATATTCAAGTAGATGTATTTATTATTTTTTGTTATTCAAAAAGCTTCCTCAAACTTTTTGAACCTTTTATAGAAGATTGTAAGTAAATCTTTTAATCTATTACCTTATTAAGATTTCTTAGTATACTTCTGTCTATTCTTCAAATTTATATTACTGTAGACCTAAATCGTCTTTTTAAGAAATTTTATATCTAAGTTCTTCCGTATCTCTTCATTTACTTACTATCTTGTTTTAACTTTTATATCATTTAATTTAATTGATTTGTTGAAAATTGATAAATAACTAATTGTCCAATCAGGAAACTATAAAATGTGTTTTTAATATATGGAAAGTCTTTTCATAATAAATTTTACTCATTTATTTAAAAAACAGAAAGACATACTCATCATTAGCATACCATTACTTTTTCTTGTACATTCATAAATGACATAGACATTTCGTTATTGGATTAGGAATATAAAATCATTGTAGTTGTTCCTATGTTATTATCACTTAATTCGATATAAATAGACTTTCTTGCTTTATTTATGTATAACTATTTTCTAAACTTAGAAAGTAATATGTTATTTAACATAATATATTGAATAACCTCATATGGTATCTGATTAAAGATGTTTCTTTAGAGTAACTCTAGTATAAGGTTAAATTTAACTTAATTAATTATTTGTTTTTTACTAAAAATGTGATATTTTTATAAAAAATAAATCTATTTAGTTTTATGTTAACTTGAAGCGTAATATAATGTTTAGTGGATTTTCTCCAATATTATGATGTAAAGTTGACAATATATGCTATAAGTAAAACTTATCTATTTTGAGAAAAATATATTTTGTATTTCTATTTTGTATTAGCGTTTCCTTACAAGCTCAGATATATCAACCTATTGATACTATATTAATTGATAAACAGGCGCTATTCCAACATTTTAGTCAGAAGTCGGAAAAGTTAGAAGATAAATTGAAATCCTTTCCAGTAAAAAACCGAAAATTAATTCGTGATTTTTCTAAAAATCGAAAAGAAGTTATAGCGGAATTAACACAAGACAATTATTTAATAACAGATGATGAGCTAGTAGTTTATTTAAATTCACTTCTAGATAACATAAAAGAGCAAAATAATATTTCGGATCCTAATTTAGAAATATTTCTAACTCGTGATACTGATCCAAATGCATATAGCCTTGGGGATGGTAGTCTTGTATTTAATCTTTCTTTGCTCAATAGATTAGAGAATGAAGAAGAGCTGTATTCTATTATGGGACATGAGGTGGCGCATTATTTATTGGATCATCTTGAAGTGGAATTTGAACATAAGATGCGTGTAACTACATCAAAAGAATATAAAAAAGAAACAAAAAAAATAAGGAGAAGTCGGTTTAACAGATTTTCGAAACAAATTGAAAATTTTAAAGAACATCAATATGGTAATAGTAGTGAACGACGCAAGCGGGAACTAGAAGCGGATTCCTTAAGTATAGTATTAACAGAAAAAATAATAAAAAACCCCAATAATCGGGTTTCTGCATTGCAAAAAGTAGATAGTATACTGCCTTCAGAAATTGTGAGAATCGATTTGAATAAGCTCAAGACTCATTTTTCTACCTCTACCATTCCATTTAATGATGAATGGACGTCTGGTTATGATTTTTCTAAATACCATTACCAAGATGGGAAAGTAGACATTTTTGGTGTTCATAAAGATTCTTTAAGGTCACACCCTGAAACTAAGGAACGTATTGCTAAAATAAAAGAAGCAACGAAAAACATGCAAGTTAAACCACATGCAGAGCAAGATGGCTTTACCGCATTAAAAGAAAAGATACGTTTAGAAGATGTTTATGCACACTATTGTTTAGAGGAATATGGTCAAGGTATTTATTTAATATTACAGCTTCAAAGTTTTCCAGAAGTGAATCAGAAAGAACAAGCCTTCTATAACCATATGTTATCTTTATTCAACAAAAAGCTACACATAGCACGTCAAAAATTTCAGTTTAAAAAATATGTAGATGAACCGGATGAGAGGAACTTATCTGAAGAATATAATTTGTTCTTAACCATCTTAGATAATTTAAATCCTTCGGAGTTATTGGCATTATCAAATAAATATCAGAATCTATAAACTATTATAAACCATAACAATATGAAAAAAACATTACTCACTTTTTTATTATTCTTTGCTACAAATATTCTTTTCTCACAAATCATAATGACAATTTATGATCAGGAAAATGATGAAGTATATGGCTATCTTTCTTATGAAGAATTAGAAAGAATCGATCGAAACTCCAGTCGATATCTTATCCATCTTATAGATGTCAATCTAAATCCAATTGCACAAACCACTTTTACAGATAAAAAAAAGCTTGAATTAGGACTTGTAAGATATAATGGCACAAGTATTTATATAGAGTTTTTAGGAAAAGACGCCGAGATTATAAATAAATCGTCTTTGGAATTTGGTTATCGAATATATGATTTAGAAAATAATGTACTATCGAATCGTTATGAGGTTCCAAAAAGATTTCAAAACAAAGATATTGGGATTGTAGATAGTTATTCAATTCCTAATAAAGGTTATGGCATTAATATAATAGATTATAAAAATAGGACGAATACATTTTATGCTATTTCAAATGACAATGAAACTTTATACGAAGCTAATATATATATTCCTGAAAAGAAAGAAAGAAATCTTTTAAACATTAGAGTGCAAGATATATATGGTAATAGACTTGCAAGCATTGTAAAGAACTATCCACACAAAAGAAGTGAATATCCTACCTATAGTGTGTTATTGACAGACTTAAATACTGGAGAAATAAAAAATGAAATTGTATTTAATAACGATGATTATAAAGCTAATATATATAATGTACAGTTTAATGACAATAATGTTCATGTATTCGGAGACACTTATAGAGGCAATAAAAAGGTAAAGCTTGGGAAAACAACGGGGATGATGAAGGCAACATTAGATATGGATGGGAATCTTATCAGCCAGAATAATGTAACATGGGCAGACTTAGAATCTAAAATCGATATTAAAGAAGGGGGACGAGTGAAAGGTAATGGTTTTATCCATACATTGGATTATGTATATGACAAGACTACAAAACATACTATAGTGGTTGGTGGATATATAAAAAGAGAACCACTTGGAGTTGCTGCTAAAGACATTGTGTTTTTAGATTTTGATAAAGACTTTAATTTACATCAAGTATTCGAAGTAGAAACTAGAAAAGATCTTCTTCAAATGGGGGTTTTAAGCAGTTGGAATCCAAGAGATTATGGTTTGATTTTAGAAGCCGGAGGTTTCTTTGATTATCGATTCAATATGTTTTTAGAAGAGCAAAATGGTTTAATGTTTTTCTACAAGAGTTATAATAGAGTATCTTTAACTAAAATGGATCTTGTACATGGTGTTGTTATTTTTAAGGATAAAAAATTTACAGATAATAGATTGTCTTGGGAAAAGGTAAAGTATAATGATAAGACACAAATCTTGCCTTCTAAACCAGGTTATATATTAATTTCTGAACAAACGAAAAATAATAAAATGGAAAACCGATTAGAGCGAATTGCTTTTTAATTGTTTATGTATATAATATATTCATAGTGTCAAAATCTATGGAACTATATGGCGACTTGAGTTATGGCAATTCAAGTCGCTTTTATTTATATTTAATATTTAAATAATTATGCAATATTCTACTATATTTTCATTAGATAGAAGTGTATACGCATTATATTAAACTATTTTTAAAATGCGAATGTGGGTTAATGTAAATGATTAGTTTTTAAGGAAATCATTCATTGATAAACGCAACCGAATGGCATGCAACAATAGCGGCAGTTTCTGTTCTAAGCCGTGTATTACCTAAACTTACTTCTTGCCAATTATTATCCCTTGCTTTTTCAATTTCATTTTTAGAGAAATCTCCTTCTGGGCCAATTAGAATTAAATAACGTTTATTTGGCTCTAGTTTATCCTTTAAACTTATTTTATTAGCTTCATCCTCGCAATGAGCAAAAAATACTGAATCATATTCTTTTGTTTTATCATATAACGATTCAATAGGAGTGAAAGCGTTTAATTTAGGTAAATAAGTTTGTAAAGATTGCTTGAGAGCAGCATCTATTACTTTTTCATATCGATCTAAACGAATCTTTTTACGCTCTGAATGTTCACATAAAATAGGGGTAATTTCATCAATACCAATCTCTGTAGCTTTTTCTAGAAACCATTCAAATCTATCGTTCATTTTTGTTGGTGCAACTGCCATATGTAAAAAATAAGGATGTGGTTCTTCTTTTTTTATTTCAATAACTTCTGCTATACAGTGTTTATCTTGTATAAGAACTAGTTTACAAGTAAATAAAAAGCCTAAACCATTAGTAACATGAATGGTATCACCTTGTTTCTTACGTAATACTTTAGCTATATGTCTGCTTTCATCTTTATCAAAATGAACTGTTTTCTCATTTGATTTTAGTTGAGTTTGAATGAAAAGTTGCATAGAATTACAATTTTAGTCTGGAATCTGCAACGACATCGTTAGCAGCAAAAATCTCTTGTTCGTATTTTAGCTGTCCTACAATAGCTACCATTGCAGCATTATCT
>JAJYTI010000259.1 GCA_021793135.1 Bacteroidota bacterium | reverse complement strand
CAGGATATCGATGGGCCGTGTTTATTGGGTGTGTTATTATGACTGCCGGACACGCATTTATGGCTTTTGAAACCGAGTTTTCACTCTATATGGGGTTAGCATTACTTGTTATAGGTACAGGATTCTTTAAGCCTAATATTACTTCTATTATTTCTGAGATGTATAAGTACTTACCAGAGAAAAAAGATGGAGCATATACAATCTTCTACATGGGGGTAAACTCTGGAGCTTTCTTTGGAATGATGCTTTGTGGATATCTAGCCGAACGCGTAGGATGGGCATGGGGCTTTGGTTTAGCTGGTATATTTATGTTATTTGGAACCCTTCAGTTTATGTGGGCTAAACCTTTATTTGGAAAAATAGGAAATCGTCCACAAAAAGGATTTGATGAAGCAGATCAAAGTGAGGAAGCTATTGAAGATAGAAATTATAAACCGAATACATTTACCTTAGTAGACAAGATATTAATCGCTGTAACTTCTATTATAGGACTACTGTATTTGCTAAACGACCCTATATCTAAGATAGGTGGTGTGCATATTCTTCCACAAGAATTTATTGTCCCGTCGGAATGGTTGCCAGGATCATTGGTGGTAACTATGATAGGCGTAATTCTTTTCTTCTATCTTTTAATCAGTAGAATAGTACGTTATGAAAAGGTGTTAAGAGACCGAATGATTGCGGTAATTATCTTCGCATTCTTTACGGTAGTTTTCTTTATTCCTTTTGAACAAGCGGCTACTTCTATGGTGTTATTTGCTCGTGACTATACCGAAAGAGTACTCACTGGGAATGCAGCGGATATCTTCAATATTGTGAACTCTTTATTAACGGTTATTCCATTAATCATTGTTAGTTGGGTTTTGGTACTCTTATACAAGAGTACTTTTAAAAAGATTCCAGGTAGTAATATTGTGTTGATTCTTTGTTTCTCTATCATGTGGGGATTAGCTATTTGGATGTTATTACAAGATTTCAATAGGAAAGTATATGAAGTAGAGTATCAAGCAGTAGTTACCACTGAAGTAACCGACTCTGGAGAAACTGTAGAAATCTATGAGCCAATTACGGCTGCTAGACCTTTAGCTGCTGGCGAAACTGCTGTTAATCACGTATTAGAACTTTCTACTAACAAAAGTTTAAAAGTAGGAGAAGCAATTGGTGCACACTTAGAGTTAGGTAAATACGTTTACTTAGATGATGATACTAACAAACGACTTGAAAGTGATTATGAAAAATTAGGAGAACCATCACAAATTATTTCGGGTACTGTAAAAGAAATTAAAGATAACGAAGTGGAGATTACCGTATCGTGGTTCAGTATTTTAAACTCCTTCTTTATTATTTCATTAGCTTCATTATTTACCAAATGGTGGGATAGTAAATACAACCCATCTGCAGCAGTTAAATATGGATTAGGACTAATTGTAATGGCTGGAGGTTTTGGAATTTTAGCTTATGGTTCCACTTTAATTCCATCTGGTGCTTTACCAGGCGAAGTAAGAGTTGGAATGATATGGTTAATTCTAACTTATTTGTTCTTAACCTTAGGAGAGCTTTTCTTATCTCCTGTAGGATTATCTTATGTAAGTAAACTTGTTCCTGCCAGAATGATTGCGCTGATGTTTGGAGTATGGTATTTGGCAATAGCAATCGGGAATAAAATTTCAGCTTCTTTAGGAGGAATGGTAGAAGAGATTCAGGCTGAATATAGTATGTCTACTTTCTTCTTAATATTTACTATAGCTCCATTAATTATCGGTGTTATAGCTTTACTTTTAAATCCTTTATTGAAAAAATTGATGCATGGTGTAAGGTAAATAAATCCTTTACGTCTACATATTACGAAGATTATCTGTCATAACTAATGATAGGTAATCTTTGTGATAAATAAATAAAACCTACTTATTACTATGAAAAAATTACTTTTATTATTTCTTTCTATAACAGCCTTTGCAGTACAAGCACAAGAAATTAATTGGATGACTATGAATGAAGCATTGGCTGCTCAAAAAGAAAATCCAAAGAAAATTGTGGTGGACTTTTATGCAGATTGGTGTGGCCCATGTAAAATGATGGATAAAAATACTTTTTCAAATAAAGATGTAATAGATTATATAAACGAAAACTACTACGCAGTTAAATTTGATGCCGAAGGAGATGAAGAGGTAGTTTTTCAAGGAAAAAAGTATACGAATCCTAAATACCAACCTAATAAACGTGGTAGAAATGCTACGCACCAATTAACTATGGCTTTGCAAGTAAGAGCTTATCCTAGTTTGGTGTATTTCGATGAAGAAGGATCGGTTATACAGGCTATCCCTGGATATTATACACCATCCCAATTAGAAATTTTCTTAAAGATGATTGGTAGCGATGACTATAAAAACATTAATTCTGCGGAAGAGTGGAAAGATTATCAGACTTCTTTTCAAGGAACATTTCAAGATTCCTAAAAGCAGGATTAGTAGCTAATAATAAAGCTCCCTTCTCTCTAGTATAGACGAAGGGAGTTTTTGTTTTTATACAGGTCTGTTTCCATGGTTCGACTACAGAAGGGTAGTTGCTTCCATCGGCAATAATCATAGAAGGATTTAGGTCGTTTATAAGCCGTTCTAAATTTACACGAGTAGATTGTTGTAGAATAATAATGGCTCCTGGTGAAATAGTGTTAGAATATACAGTAGTGCTATCTATATGAA
>JAJYTI010000033.1 GCA_021793135.1 Bacteroidota bacterium | reverse complement strand
CGATCTTTGTTTTAATGGGAAAAACAGTGCTTTGTAGCTTTAACTCTATAAAATCTTTTAATTTTAAAAATAAAAATAGATTTATTTAAAAAATAATCCTCAATACTTAATAAAATTTCATATCTAAAGAATATCTTATTCGAAGATAATCCATTAAAACGAACTAGATCAATACCGCTAGCTATACATTTACTTCTTAAATTTATGCTCTCTATTCACATAAGATTATATCAATATGAGATTGGTGAATCGTATCGAAATTTACATTAATATTTGATTCTTTCTAACCGAATTTCATATTCATCGTCTTTAACTTCTAACATCCTGATGTATCCATTTTTGGCTCTTCTTGGAAATAATTCTGATTTATCTGTTTTTAATTTAATTTTGCTTGATTCAAATGCTCCCTCAACATAAGTCACAATACCAAGAGATTTTTTATATTGGATATCATAAACTTTAGTCAACTTTAAGATAGATTAAAACTATTTAGTTTAGCACTCTATAGTAGAAATTGAAAGAGCAAAAGTCGAAATTTATTTCTTCTCTTTAATAAACATTTTATTCCTTATCTTTGCCGTATTAATTCGAACAAATTATGACTACCTATAATATTAACATACAACCCACTAGCAATGAACACATCATTAAGTTTGCTACTGATACTTTCTTGACACAAGCTACAAGTTACGAGTTTAATGATGCCGAAGAAGCGTCTATTAGTCCTTTGGCGAGTGAACTATTCAAACTTCCTTTTGTTAAGGCCATATATATATCACAAAACTTCATAGCATTAGAAAAAAAGCCAATCGTAGATTGGGAATTAGTTCAAGATGTTGTAGCCGAAGTAATAGAAAAGTACCTCAACAGTGGGCAAAAAGTAATCAGCACTGCTAAACAAAAGGTTCCTATTACTATTTATGCTGAAAGCACACCCAATCCAGAAGTAATGAAATTTGTTGCTAACAAGCGATTGGTTGAAGAAGGAAAATTTGAATTTCAGAATGCAGAGGAAGCAAAAGATGCTCCAATTGCAAAAGCTTTATTCGACTTTCCATTTATAAGCCAAGTATTTATTACTTCTAATTATATTTCTATAAGTAAATATAACGTAGTGAGTTGGGAAGAGATTACTTTAGAACTTCGCGAATTTATCAAGAACTATATCGAAAATGGTAATGATATAATAAATGCGAATGCTATAGAGCAGAAGAAAGAAGAAATGAAAGACATTACCGAAGATGAATATAATTCGCTTGACGATACCGAACGAAAAATTGTTTCGCTACTGAAAGAGTTTGTAGAACCAGCAGTAAATAGCGATGGTGGACACATTGCTTTCAAATCCTTCGATAGAGAGAAGAAAACCGTTCAAGTAGTATTGCATGGTGCATGCAGTGGGTGCCCATCCTCTACATATACCTTAAAAGGCGGAATAGAAAACATTCTAAAAAAGTTTATGCCCAACGAAGTAGCGCACGTAGAAGCAGTAAACGGATAATCGTGAAATGCTAATAACGTGAGCCCGTACAAAAAAAATAACTTATCCCAATCCTCCAGTGCGTATTTACGCATGCATAGTGAAAATCCTATTCACTGGCAGGTTTGGGATAAGTCTGTTTTGGACTATGCCCAAAAACAAAACGCATTACTCTTAATTAGTATTGGATACTCTTCTTGTCATTGGTGCCATGTTATGGCAGATGAAAGTTTCTGTGACGCTCAAGTAGCAGAGATAATGAATCGTCACTTTATAAATATTAAAGTAGATCGAGAAGAACAGCCCGATATAGATCAACTATATATAACCGCTATACAATTAATGACTGGGTCTGGGGGCTGGCCTTTAAATGTAGTGTGCTTACCTGATGGAAGACCTATTTGGGGAGGCATGTACTTTAAAAAGGAAGATTGGATAGAGAGTTTAGAGCGCATTGTTGCAATTAAAGAGCAACAACCAGAAAAACTTACAGAATACGCTACACATTTAGAAAAAGGAATTATTCAAAACCTTATTCCAATCCCAAAAAATGAAGAATCTATTTCTCTCAATACTATTATTGAGCAATGGATGAATAATTGGGATTTCACAAATGGTGGTTTTCAAAGCCGTCAGAAATTCTTACTTGCAAACTCATTAAACTTCTTAATAGATTATCAACATTTTCATCCTGATGGAAGTATTGCTTCTTTTTTAAACCACAGTTTAAAAACAGCAATTAATAGAGGACTTTATGACAAAGTACATGGTGGCTTTATGCGATATTGTGTAGATACCAATTGGCGAATTCCACATTTCGAAAAAATGCTGTACGACAACGCACTCGCTTTACAGTTATATAGTAATGCTTATAATGAAAGTCCGAACGAAAATTATAAGAGAGCAGTTTACCAAACCTATAATTTTTTAAACAAACATTTCTACACAGAAAACACAGGTTATGCCGCCTCACAATCTGCCGTAAGTACAGATAAACACGGTAATTCTATAGAAGGCGCATATTATGCATATACCAAAGAAGAACTACAATCTGTTATTACTACAAACTTCCCAATGTTTTGCGCCTATTACGGAGTAAATAGCAATGGCTATTGGAAAGACGATTTATACATTCTTTCTACAGACTATAACGATAAAGATTTTGCAGAAGAATTTGATATTTCCTACATTGATTTCATCACGATAAAATCTAAATGGCAAGATGCTTTACAAAGCTTAGCTAAAACAAAACCTTATCCAGAGGTAGATCATAAAATTTTATGTTCTTGGAATGCTTTATTAGTAACATCTTTTGTAAAGATGTATAAAGTATTTTATGACAACAAATTTGCTGATAACGCAAAAGAGTTGTGCGATATTCTATTAAACCGATTAGTTGACAATTATGGAAAAGTATATCGACAAGATATTAATGGCTCTAAGCAGGAAGCTTACTTAGATGATTATGCATTTCTTATACAAGCATTGTTAGCCGTGCATGAGGTTACGCAAGAAATAAAATATTTAATACAAGCTAAAAATATTGCTGATTACTGCATTGTTAATTTTTGGGACAAATCATCGAATTTATTTTACTATACAAAACAAAGAAAACACTTTGCAACACCAATAGATTATAGAGATGATGTTATTCCATCATCCAACTCTAGCTTAGCTAAAAGCTTATATCTATTAGGAATTCTATTCCCAGAAGAAAAATATGCAAACTACTGTTTACAAATGAGAAAAGCAGTACAATCGGAAATGCAAAAACACCCTAGCGCATTTACCAATTGGTTATCTCTTGAATTAGCAATTCAAGAGGAATATTATGTAGTTTTTATTAGCGGAGAAGATGCAGAAAGAGAATGTCAAGAATTGATTTTCAAAAATTATAAGAATGCATATTTTACTACAAAAGACTCTAATAGTGGAGCACTCCGCTATCAATCCTGTTCCTTAAATTTTTGCAAAACCCCAATGAATTCAAGAGATAAACTAATATTTTTGCTTAAAAATAAAATTACAGAATAAACATGGAGAAATATTTAACAACTTTTTCAGATCAAATTATAGCATATACCCCAAAAATAATAGGTGCGATTGTTATACTTGTGCTTGGTTTATGGGCTATTCGAATTGTTCGAATGGTGCTAAGAAAACTTATGGAAAGTCGTAAAGTAGATATATCTGTTTCTAAGTTTATTCAAGATTTAGTTAAGTGGGGATTACAAATAATGCTTTTCATTGTAGTTATCTCTAAACTAGGCATACCAACTACTTCATTTATAGCGGTTATTGGGGCAGCTGGATTAGCTGTAGGTATGGCTTTACAAGGCTCATTAGCCAACTTTGCAGGAGGCGTATTGATAATCATCTTTAAACCCTTTAAAGTAGGAGATTACGTTAAGGCTCAAGGTATATTTGGAACTGTAGAAGAGATTACTATTTTCACCACTAAACTAAGTACAGACAACAACCAAATGGCCATTATACCTAATGGTAAACTTTCTAACGACAATGTAATCAATTACAGTGTACATGAGCACAGAAAAGAAATGATGGACATTGGCATTGGATATGACGATGACATTAAAAAAGCTAAGGAGGTATTATTAGACTTAGCTATGAAGCATCCTAAAACTGTTAAAGACGGAGAAGGAAGACCAGGACCTAAAGTGGTAGTAAAAGAATTAGGTGATAGCAGCGTAATATTACAATTACAATATTGGACTAAGACAGGAGACTTCTGGGCTACCCGTTGGTTTATGTTAGAAGAAATTAAAAACACCCTAGATAAAGAAGGAATCAATATTCCTTATCCACAACAAGATATTTATATTAAAGATATGCCAAATAAAGCAAATGCTTAGTTGGTTTAATGTGGTTTAAAGTCCTTTAAATAAAAAGGTTCGAAATACGCGGTGTCCTCCCATATTTTCGCTTTAAAGCGTTCAAGGGCGGACATCGTCATTTCTAAGGCAGATGGTTGCGAATCTGTTAAGAATACTGCGTTCTTATAAGCTCTTAATTCTTTTAATTTCCGTGCTCCAGAGCCAACAAAAACAAGAGATAAATTTTCTATATCATCATAAGCATCTTCGTCTAGAATTTTAGCATACGTAGGAGTTAGTTCTTTATAATCTTTATCATAAATAGCAGTATACACCTCCATTCTACGAGCATCTACAATAGGAATAATTCTATCTACAGATGTAGTCACTTGTCTAGCCAATAGTTCCATAGTTGGAACTGCAATTAAAGGCACATCTAAAGCAAAACAAAGACCTTTGGCAGCAGC
This sequence comes from Bacteroidota bacterium, assembly GCA_021793135.1. GTDB lineage: Bacteria > Bacteroidota > Bacteroidia > Flavobacteriales > Flavobacteriaceae > JAJYTI01. Next base: position 10,088 of record JAJYTI010000033.1, on the reverse strand, counting down.
AACTCCTATACGAAGTCCTGTAAAAGATCCTGGCCCTGTACCGATTGCGACTGCATCTATTTCATTCAAAGCAATACCTCCTTGTTGCAGTACTTCTTCTATAAACGGATGCAGTAACTTTTCATGAGAATATCCAGAAGAATCTTGTTCCTTTACTCCTATTACTTTTCCATTCTTCGTTAAAACAACGGATGTGTTTGTACTTGACGTTTCTATTTGCAGTATTGTTGGCATGGTTTTACTCTCTATGTCCTTCAGATTTCACTTCTACTTCTTGATTGTCGCGCAAAGATCGGGTAACTGCAGCATATGGACCAACTACAATTTGTTCTCCTTCTTGAATACCACTTTTTATTTCGATATTCTTGCTGTCTTGAATCCCTGTTTTTACTTGTCGCAAGTTAACCTTACCATTGTTATATACAAAAACACTTTCGGTTTTATCTTCAGAGTCTTCAAAATCTGGAGTTTCTTCTTTAAAATCATTTGCACCTTTCATCACCACAGCACCGATAGGCACAGCAATTGCATCTGATACTTTCTTGGTTATAACATCTACAGTAGCAGTCATTCCAGGTCGGAAAGGGGAATAGTTTTCGGATTTCCCTTCGGTTAAATCTTGATAAGATTCTGGATTAATTTTAATCTTTACTTTAAAATTGGTCACCTGATCAGCTTGTAAATCTGCTCCTGCAGAGTTTGCAATTTCTGTAACCTCTCCCGTAAAATGACGTCTTGGGTAGGCATCTACACTTATCTCTGCTTTATCGCCTAGCTCTACTTTTACAATATCATTTTCGTTTACCTCAACCTCTACTTCCATACGTAACAAATCTGCAATTCGGAGAATTTCTGTTCCTGTCATTTGTGCTGTTCCCACTACTCTTTCTCCCAACTCTGAAGAAAGCATTGAAACCGTTCCATCCATAGGGGAATAAATTGTAGTTCGAGATAAGTTGTCTTGGGCTTGTTTTACATTAGCTAGCGAACTCTGTACGTTGAAATAAGCTGAACTTACAGATGCTTTAGCAACTTTATATTCTGTTTCGATAACTTCCCATTCCGAAGCAGAAATAACACCTTTATCAAATAAGCCTTTATTCCTATCATAAGTGATTTTTGCTTTAGATTCATTAGCTTCCGCTTGTGTAAGTTGCGCCTCTGCATTTTGCATGCTTGCTTGTGCTTGGCTTAAAGTAGACTGAATGAGATCTGGATTGATACGCACCAACAAGTCTCCTTTACTTACTTGCTGTCCTTCACGAACTGGTAACTCTATAATCTCACCTGAAACTTCCGAAGACAATTTCACTTCTGTTTCTGGATAAACTTTTCCTGTAGCACTCACTTTTTGCTCAATTGACATCACCTCAACCTTAGCAACTTCTACTTGTTCTAAATTCTCACCAAACCAACCAGCTTTCTTCCCATAAAACATCACCACTATAACCAGAATAATGATTATTATAATCCAGCGTATAACTCCTTTTTTCATATGCTATCTAATTAAATATCAGAATAAGGAACTCCAAAATATAGCTCCAAAACTTTTTGTTTAAAAATATAATTGTATTTCGATTGATTTACTTCTATCATGGCCTGATCTAGTTTAGATTTAGCCTGACTAAATTCAAAAGCAGTTATCAAACCAGCATCAAATCTATTTTGTGAATGCTCAAACGCCAACTCTTGCCAGCGTAAAGCTGCCTTGGCGGCTTCATAAGATTTTTCCGCTCCGCTAGCATCCATATAAGCTTGGTAAACACTAGACTCTAAATCTAACTCAGCTTGTTCCAATTCATTTTTAGCTCGTTCTAAACCTACTTTAGAACGTTGTACATTTTTTCGTACTGCTAATCCATTAAAAATAGGAACACTTAACTGCACGCCATACCCTATTCCATCATTTAAACTTAACTGTTTTCGGAATGTAGTAGGATCACTTTCGGCATAACGGGTATTGTAACCAAAAAATGCGCTTAAACTCGGATAGTAGTTCGCTTTTGCTAATTGAATGTCTTTTTCGGCCAATTCTACACCACTTTCTGCTATTTTCACTTCTGCTCTGGTCTCTTTTGCCTTTTCAACATATTCGGTCACTGTAGGCTTTTCTAATCCCTCTTCTATCTCAACATCAGATTGCGCAATATCAAAATTCTGATAATCTTTAATTCGAAGTAATTGTGCTAGCGAAATGAGTGAAATGACAACATCATTTTCTGCTTCTACAATTTGTTGTTTCTCTCTTGCATCATCAGCTTGAATCTCCAGTAAATCTCCCTCAGGTAAAGAGCCTGCTGTAACTAGATGTTGTGTGCGCTCTAATTGCTCTAAAGTTAATTCATTTCGCTGTTTAACTAACTCTAAATTCTCTTTGCTCAATACAATCTGCAAATACGCATTTGCAACATGCAAGACCACATCATCTTTCATCTTATCCAATTGATAAGAAACTGCTAATTCGTTAATTTTTGTTCGTTGTAGTTCTCTTTGCTTTTTAAGACCCTCAAATAAAGTAACTCCGGCATTAATCGCTCCAGAAGCAGAAAGCATAGTAGCATTCTCCAATTGGTTGGTGGTAGGGTTTAAACTTAATCCTGTATTGCTAGAACCGCTAATACTGGCACTTACGTTTGGAAGCATTTGACCTATAGCAATCGATTTTTCTATCGAAGCTAGGTCTTTTTCCAACTCGCCCTGTTTTACTGTGATGTTATGTTCTAATGCATAGTCTATACACTCTTGTAAAGTCCATTCTCGTTTTTGTGCTTGAACAACAAAAGCTATAAAAAATGTAGCAATTAATAATAAATGGCGTATCATATTTATCCAATTTCTAACTAGTTAGTAGCAGTAGTTATGATTTGTTACAAGATGTAACTAAAAAATTTGGATAAATATTTTAAAAGAAAATATCTGTCATTGATTAACTATCTTGACTTTCTTCTAACTGCCTTTGTTTTTTACGGTGTCTATAAATTGCTACTCCTATACCTCCCACTAATAAATATGGAAAAACCATAAGATACATTATCCCATTATTTATTCCGCGTGCCGTACTATCGTCTTCCTGCGTTTCTAATACAGCTCTACACATTGCACATTGTGCCTCTGCATCTACCGTCAATAATAAAAACACGACCAAAGTTAGTACGATGTTTTTCATAGCTATATTTCTCATTTCATTCCTATTTAAATTCAAAATCAATAATAAGGCGCAATCATCCAATAAACCACTACACCAGTTACCGCAACATAAAGCCATAAAGGAAATGCTATTCGAGCTAACTTTCTATGTCTTTCGATTTGCATAGTAAGTCCTCTAACATAACTAACTAACACAAAAGGAATAGTAATCACAGAAAGGAATATATGAGTGATTAATATAAAGTAATAAATATATCGGATAAATCCTTCTCCACCATATGGTGTACTATCTGAGGTAATATGATATAAAATATACAATATCAGAAAGAGAACAGAAAAACTAATGCAAACTTTAATTAAACGCTCATGTAACGCTCTTTTACCTTGTTTAGCAGCTCTAACAGCCATTACCAATAAAACCGCTGTAAAACCATTTATGGTCGCGTAAATGGGAGGTAAAAACCCTAATCGAGGTGCATTAGGTATACGCACACTAAACAATATAGCTACTGCCAGAGGCAATAAAATGGAAAGTATCCAAATAAGGACTTTATATTTCTTAGGCGTCTGTGTATTCATTTTATAAAAGTTTCTTTATATCATCTATTAACATTTTCACATCATTATCCTCCAAGCCATTGTAATATATCTTTGGATTACCTTGGTCTACAATTCTAGATCGGATATTTCCTTCTTTATCTACTAAAGCAAAAAATCCTGAATGCTCAAACCCACCTTCCACTTCTGGCGCTTCGGCCGCATAGAGATTAAAACCTTGATTGGCTAATGCATATATATCATTTATATCTCCCGTAAGAAACTGCCAATTGTTATTACTTACATTATTCTCTTTAGCATAATCTAAAAGGACTTGCGGTGTATCAACGTCTGGATTGATCGTTACTGACACAAATGCCACATTAGGATTTCCAAAGTATTTATCTTGAACTTTCACCATACTTTTATGCATAATAGGGCAGATAGATGGACAAGTTGTGAAAAAGAACTCTACTACATAGACTTTCCCTAATAAATCTTCTTGAGTTATAGGTTCGTTGTGTTGATTTATCAATGAAAATTCGGGAACAGGACCAATGAGAGCCATTTCTTTTGCCTGTGGCTTTAATCTGTCTACTACTTTAGGTACTACCCAAATACCAAACAATAAAACAATAAAGGAAATTCCAATATAGGAATAGTTGTTTTTTTTAGCTGTCATAATTCTTTACTGATTAAATGAGTTATTGAACTAAATAATCATTTCTATTATTTTTCTTAAGCGCCATACGATATTCGGCTAACAACACTTTTAAATCATCGCCTAACTTATTATTGATTTCGGCATAATTTTCAGAATCGTAACCGTACATTATATCAACATCTTTATCATTATCACGACCACGTAAATTACGATCTTTATCTAGGATAAATACATACTGGCTATATCCGTTCTCATCTAGGTTATAAGGAGAAAAAAAGCTATCATGAAACACCTTTATATCCTCCATAGATCCATAAGCAAAAATCCAATCACTAGTATCTTCCACAGCCATACTAATCTCTTGCATTAAAGGTTTCACTTTCTCTTCTGTACCTTTTGGCAAAACAGTAATTAATTGGAAATCGAAAAAACTATGATTTTTCTTATAAATTTTATGCACTAAATTATAAGCACTCACTTGGTGTTCTATAGGATCATCACCTAAAAATAAAATCAAACTTATTTTCTCATTTAAGCTTACTGCATTTCCTTCTTCGTCGTAAAAACCTTCTAAGTCTTGCACATTTTCTGTAAGCACTGGAAGTTTCATAAAATTATTTACTCCAGAAGCGAAGAACACATAAGCTAGAATTGGAACAATAAACAATAAGAATAATACGATATATTTCTTAGTCATCTTGGTTTCGTTTTGAGATGCAAAAATACACTCAATATCGCCAAAGCACAATATTAAGTAGTTAATTTAAACAACGATAGAAGTATCAATGTTGAGTTTATGAATATTAAAATAAAAACGCCTCTCTAAAAGTTATAGAGAGGCGTTATAAAAATTTATATTATGCTTTAAATTAAAAATCGAATTTAATAAAGCCATTTGTTAATACATCATACATATACTGTCCTTCTAGCAATACTAACACTACAAAGTAGATAATGTAGAATACCGCAGACCATACAATAATACGACGAAGGAATTTAACCTCATCTCTCATGTGCATAAAGTCCCAAGTAATGTAGTATGCTTTCACGATAGTCAGTAAAATAAAGATAAATGTAAGCGGAGTCATTTCCAAAATAGGAATAAAGCTAAACCATTTGGTGTGGATTAATGCTTCTGGGCGTAGCATACCTAGTCCTACCTCTATTGCAGTTACAATAGAAAGTAAAATGAATACTCCCCATATCTTGCTTTGGTTATCTTTAAACTTAAGCTTCCCTCTAAATATCGCTAAATTATGTTCTTGTGCCATTTTAAATTTGTCTTTATAAGATTAAACAAGATAGAAGAATGTAAATACAAATACCCACACTAAGTCAACAAAGTGCCAGTACAATCCTACTTTCTCTACCATCTCATAGCTCTTACGCTTCTCATATGTTCCTACTATAGTATTAAAAAACACAGTAAATAACAACATAATTCCAATGGAAACGTGGAATCCGTGGAATCCAGTAATAAAGAAGAAATAGTTAGCAAAAAGACGGTGACCATATTCGTTATGAATTAAGTTTGCACCTTCCACTACTAGGCTTCCCTCTTCTAGGAATTTAGCTTTAGAGTCTTCTCTAGATAGAATAATATGCTCTCCATACTCATCTTTATCTTGAACACGCACTAGAATATTATCATTTGCTAAGAAGCCTTCTTTCACTTGATTAAAAGACACTTCTGTAGGAGTAGATGGTTCACCAACGTACCATAAGCCTTTATTCTTAGCATGAACTTCTCTTTCGCTATTATCTGCCAATGCAAAATCATGGATAGAAACACGCTCTCCTTCTGTGTCTACAAATTGTAAAATATTACCACCTTTGGTTTCTATAGCACCGTATCCACCTTTAATAAAAGTAGACCACTCGAATGCTTGTGAGCTAATAAAGGTTAGACCTCCACATAGAGTCAAGAACAAATATAGAGTAACCATTTTTTGTTTCATTCTTGCTCCCGCATCTACTGCCAATACCATTGTCACAGAAGAAAAAATCAAGAGGAATGTCATAAATGCCACGAAAATCATTGGCTCCTCTATACTATGAAAGAATGGAACGTGATTAAATACCTCATCTGCGATAGGCCAAGAATCGGCAAATCTAAAACGTGTTAGTCCATAAGAGACTAAAAATCCTGTAAACGTAAGGGAATCAGAAAAAAGAAAGATCCACAGCATTAATTTACCGTAGCTTGCTTTAAGAGGTTTATTTGCACCTCCCCAGGTCTTACCCTCTGTACCTGTTTTAACAACAGTAGCTTCCATACAAATAATATTGGTTTTTAGTAATGTTCAAAAATACGTTAAATTTTTATCTAACGAAATAGAAAAATAAAAACAGATAAATCCATAGGCCATCTAGAAAATGCCAAAACGTGGCAGCTTGCTCAATACCAAGGGTTTTGCCGTTTTTATACTTCAATTTAAAATGATTATAAATTACAACTAAAAGTGCTAGAAGTCCCCCAACGATATGCGCAACGTGTAATAATACGATTAAGTAGATATAAGATGTAGTTATATTACTTTCACTTCCGGTGAAATAATAACCTGATCTTATAAAATCGTTGAATCCTCTAAATTGTAATATAATGAATAAGATTCCAAGTACAAAAGTAGTTACCAGTAGATACATTCCTACTTTATGCTTCTCTCTTTGAATATTGACCTTTGCAAAGTGCATTGTAACACTACTTAGTATTATAACAGCTAGACTGATATAAAAAGGTGTTGGAATTGTATAATCTGTTATCCAGTCTGGACGTTCAGCACTTACTACATAAGCACTAGTAAGCCCTGCAAATGCCATAGAAAGACTAATAATAGCAAACCACAGCATCATCTTTTTTGCTCGGTCTTGATTGGAATATTTATATAACTGTTTACTCATTGAAGTAAAAATTTATCAAGTACATATATCAATTGAATTAATGTAATATAACTTACACTAATAAGCATTAGTTTTCTTGCCATTGCTTCGTTTCGGATTTTGTACATCTTATATGCATAATATAAATTCCAAACTCCGATTAGTCCAACAATAACCCCAGCGATAGGGGTAAGTTTTAAATCACCTGTTAAGCCAAATATTGGTATTAAAGAACATAAGACTGTCCACAAAGTATATAAAAGCATTTGTAATGCCGTGCTTTTATTACGTTTACCATTTGGCAGCATATATATATTTGCTCTAGCATAATCATCATATAAGAACCAACCTATAGCCCAAAAATGAGGGAATTGCCAGAAAAACTGAATCATAAATAAGGTCCCAGCCTCTATTCCAAAGTTATTGGTTGCCGCAACCCAACCAAGCATAAATGGTATTGCGCCAGGAAACGCCCCAACAAATACAGACAGTGGAGTTTTGGTTTTTAACGGTGTATATAAGCTCACATACATGAAGATGGAAATAGCTCCAAACATGGAAGTTTTAGGATTTATAGCATAAAGTATACTAAGCCCTAACAAAGTGAGAACTATGGCTAGAGTCATTGCTGTATTTACAGACAATCGACCAGAAGCTACTGGCCTATTTTTAGTTCGATGCATAAGTGCATCGATATCTTTTTCAATTACTTGATTAAAAACATTAGAAGCTCCAACCATACAATACCCTCCGATAGCTAGTAAAACTAACACGGAAAAGCTAACTGTATCGGCTCCTAATAAATAACCCGCTATAGATGAGATTACCACACTAACGGATAATCGCATCTTTGTTACCTCAGCAAAGTCTTTCACTAAAGACGGAGCTATAGTTTGAGATTGTGTTACGCCCAAAACATTTTATTTTTGCAGTGCAAAGATAGCAGTTTCTACTTGCAATACAACCGATTAAAAGTTATAGTTTTTATTAACAAAAAAACCACCCTTATATAATAAGAGTGGTTTTTTATATTTATTGACTGTTCGAGTTATTATTGAACTTCGAAACGGATAGGCAATGTATATGATACAGGAACTTTAGTACCTCTTTGAGAACCTGGCTCCATTTTAGGTAGCTTAGCAATAACACTTCTCGCCTCTGTTTCTAATCTTTGGTGCGGTGCACGTACTTGAACATTAGAAACATCACCATTTACGTCTATTGTAAACATAACGAAGATTTGTTGAACTCCACGTAATCCTAATTGTGAACCTAAATCTGTATTAAATCGGCGTTGAACAAACTGCTGTATTCTTTGAGTCATACAGTTTTTCTTAGCTTCATTTCCATTTTCGTTTTCACATCCTGGATACACAGGCACATTTTCGATAACAGCAAATGGCACCTCTTCTACTACTTCTTCGACAACATCTTCTACGATATCTTCGATTTCCACGATTTCTTCGAGTTGATCTGTCTCAGACGATTCGATTACCGTTTCCTCCACCTCTTCGTCATCGTCTTCGATTATTTCAATAACCTCAGGCGCAGCTGGTGGTGGCGGTGGTGGCGGTGGCGGTGGTGGCGGTTGCATTTGGGTGATTGGTATTTCCTCTTCCAAGTCATCGCCGGCATCCACTATTCCTAAGTCGATATCCTCTTTGTCGTAGGTCTTGCACTCAATGGCCATCCACGAAAACAAAAGCATAGCTATCAGACCTAGTTGGAAGAACACCATCCCCCTTCGGTTCAGATCAGCTTTAGGATTTTTTTTCGATTCCATATTGATATTTTTATAATGTTGCTAAAGTATGGAAAATCTCTTGGTTTTGAAAATGATTTTCAAGGTTTGATTTCAATTTTTGGTTTTAACACTAAAAAAACTAGTGTTCCAAGAGCTGTTCCAGTCATATTTGCGTAGATATCGGCTAATTCCGAAGATCTAGTATCAGTCATCCCTTGAAGCAATTCAATAACTATGCCATAAATGACACAACTCACTACAATAAAGACGACATTCGAAACTTTAACTTTTACTGTATGCGTTGCATAGTAAACCAACCAACATAATACTAGGACAAAATGTATTCCTGCATGCACTATTTTATCAATACCTATGAAAGTATCGATTTTAATAGACGGAATACTAGAGCCTGGCATTAAGAAAGCACAAGTAGCTATAATGGTAAATACTAACGCAATTAAAAGTAAGTGTTTACGACGCAACACTTTCTTTATAAGCATCGGCATCTAGTAATTCGTCAAGCTCTTCTGGATTACTAAATTTAATTTTAATCATCCATCCATCACCATAAGGATCAGAATTCACTAATTCAGGTTCGTCCTCTAATTGCTCATTAAATTCTACTACTTCACCAGTTAATGGCATAAACAAGTCTGATACTGTTTTTACTGCCTCAACAGTTCCAAACACTTCTTCTCTGTCTAAAGTGTCGCCTTCTGAGTCAACATCCACATAAACAATATCACCTAATTCGCCTTGTGCAAAATCGGTTACACCTACAATGGCTAAATCGCCTTCTATGCGAATCCACTCGTGGTCTTTTGTGTACTTTAAATCGGTTGGTAAATTCATTTTTACTAAGGTTAAATTAATAATTAATTTCTATGTTATTTTTTTAATTTCCAAATATATATCGCAGAGTGATACCACTACGTACCGTTGTTTGTGGGAATGCTGTTGATATAGCATATTCCGAGAACGTATGATCGTAGTAGAACAACACTGTAAAACTATCTGTTAATGCATAATCTGCAGTAAACTGTAAACCATAAATAGTTTGACCGGCAGTAGTTTGGTTATTTGCAATATCTAAATAACGGATTATAGTCTTATTCT
>JAJYTI010000258.1 GCA_021793135.1 Bacteroidota bacterium | reverse complement strand
GCGGATTGGAAGAAGGAGAGAAGGTAATTACAAGTGGACAAATTAACCTTAGGGATGGGTCAGAGGTAGAGGCAATGAACCTTTAATCTTTATGCTTGATTCACAATTAACGAACTATAGAAGAAATTTAAAATGAAAATAGCAGATATATCCGTCAGAAGACCCGTATTAGTAATTGTAGTATTCATTGTCATGATTCTATTTGGAATTATGAGTTACTTTTCATTGAATTACGAATTACTCCCAAAGTTTTCTCCAGGGATGATTACTATTAGTACCGTATATCCAGGAGCTTCTCCAGGGGAAGTAGAAAACACGGTTACTAAAAAATTGGAAGATGCCATTGGAACCATGGAAAACGTCAAGAAAATTGAGGCAACTTCCTATGAGAGTTTATCTATTATATTAATTACACTAGTAGACAATGCGGACGACGATCTTGCATTAAACGATGCACAGCGTAAAATAAACCAAATATTATCGGAATTACCAGAAGATGCTAAGATTCCTTCTTTGATTAAAGCATCGGTAGATGATTTACCTATCATGACCTTATCTGCTACATCCAATTTAAATGATGTAGATTTTTATGATTTAATGGATAAAAAAATCCAGCCTAGCTTGTCTCAGATTCAAGGAATGGCGCAAGTAAACTTAATTGGTGGTGCAGAACGTGAAATTCAAGTTAGTGTCGATCCTAAAAAACTGGAAGCGGTAGGTTTAGCCATGCCACAGGTGCATCAAGCTATTTCTGCTGGAAATATGGATTTCCCCACAGGTAGTGTAAAAACCGATAAACAAGATATTTTAGTCCGTCTCGCTGGAAAATATGAATCAGTAGACGAATTAAGGGAGTTGGTATTAAAGAACACAGAGAGTGGAGGACAAGTGCTTTTAAAAGATGTAGCCGACGTAAAAGACTCACAAAAGGATGTAGAAAAATTAGCACGAGTAGACTTCCAAAATGCTATTGCTGTTCAAATTTTAAAACAGTCGGATGCAAATGCCGTAGAAGTTAGTGATTTAACCAAACAATTAATTGATAAATTACACGAAGAATATAAGGAAGAAGGTCTTCAGATTACCATTGCAAATGATAGTTCGGAATATACCTTAGAATCGGCAAATGCTGTACTTATCGACTTGGTATTTGCAATTATATTAGTTGGGTTAATTATGCTTCTTTTCCTTCATAGCATGCGTAATGCGTTGATTGTAATGGTGGCTATTCCAGTATCCTTGATTTCTACTTTTGTAGGAATGTACTTATTAGACTTCTCATTAAACCTTATGTCGTTGACTTCTTTATCACTCGTGGTTGGTATACTCGTAGATGACGCCATTGTAGTTATTGAAAATATCTATCGACATATGGAGATGGGCAAAAATCGGGTGCGAGCTGCTCTCGATGCAACCAAAGAAATAGGATTTACGGTAATTTCTATTACGGTAGTTATTGTTGCCGTGTTTTTACCGATTTCATTAGCCGATGGAATGGTAGCAAATATATTAAGAGAATTTGCATTGGTAGTGGTTATAGCGGTTCTTATAAGTTTATTAGTATCTTTTACTATCGTTCCATGGCTAACTTCCCGATATGGAAAAATTGAAGCAATTTCCAATAAAAATATATTTGGAAGATTTATTAATGGATTTGAAAATAAACTAAAACAATTTACCGAATGGATATCTAATATTTTAGTATGGGCTTTGGGGCATAAATTCATCACTTTAGGAATAGTAGTTGTACTACTGATAGGTTCTTTTGCATTAATCCCTGCAAAATTTGTTGAAGCGGAGTTTATGCCAGAAGGAGACCGTTCGGAGTTTATCGTTCAAATTGAATTACCAAAAGATGCGGCGATTGAACAAACCAACCAAATGACACGTAAAGCAGAGGAATATTTGTCTAAGAAACCAGAGATAAGATCATTAATTACCACGGTAGGACAATCTACAGAAGGAATGGGTACAGATCTATCGCCAAGTTATCAAGCAGAGATAAACGTTTTGTTGGTAGATCCTTCTGAACGTAAAGATGGGGTAGATATTTATGCAGCAAAAATAAAACAAGAGCTAAGCAATGAATTGCTTGGAGCAAAAGTAAAAACCGTTCCGATTAACATAGTAGGATTAGCAGCAGATGCTCCAGTACAGATGATTATTACAGGGACAGAGTTAGAAGATGTATATGATTATGCAGAAAATGTACTTGAACTATTATCCAATATTCCTGGTACAACCGAAGCAAAGCTATCTGTAGAAGCTGGTAACCCTGAAATTACTGTAAAAGTAGACCGTAAGAAAATGGCATCTTTAGGGCTTAATATTCAAACAATTGGTGCTACTATGCAAATGGCTTTCAATGGGAATGACGATAATAAATATCGAGATGGAGAATATGAATATGACATTAACCTACGTTTCGATGATTTTAATCGTCGTAATATTGAGGACGTTAGAAACATTAAAGTAATCAATGATCAAGGAGAGCTCATTGCACTTTCACAATTTGCAGATATTCAGGAAAGTTCTGGCCCAAGCCAGCTAGAACGTTACGAAAAAAGTACTTCTATTAAAGTGATGTCGCAAGTAATTGGGCGTCCTGCAAGTGCTATTGTTGCCGATTTAGAAGCGCAACTTGATACGATAGATACGCCATCGGGAGTTTCTTATGTATGGGGTGGTGATATGGAAAGCCAGGAAGAAGGTTTTGGTTCGTTATTCACT